>JBCCKZ010000299.1:0-6814 GCA_039027135.1 Planctomycetota bacterium | reverse complement strand
TGATGTTCGATGGCACACGATTCCCGAGCCAACTCGCGGCAATACACTAGGTCTGGCCAAACCTGATGAGTTAGGTGTTTTCAAGCAAGGTAAAGATCTTGGCGGGACATCCTTTGCTCGTCTTGAGGGTTGTTGGAGTGGTGACGGACTGATTTACTTTGATGCGACCAGCGGAGGAGAAGCTCAGGCGGGACAGATCTGGCAGTACGATCCAGGCAAGGAAAGGCTTAAGTTGCTCTTTGAAAGCCCAGGTAAAGCTGTGTTGAACATGCCAGATAATCTATGCGTCAATCCTCGTGGAGGCCTCGTGATCTGCGAAGACGGTGATTACGGCGGTAAAGAGTACCCGCAACGCATGCACTTGCTCTCTCAAGACGGAAGGTTAGTGCCGCTCGCGGTGAACAACATGCAACTCAATGGCGAAAAAGGCTTCAGCGGCGATTTCCGTGGTCGGGAGTGGGCCGGTGCCACGTTCAGTGCTGATGGCGATTGGCTCTTTGCCAATATTCAAACGCCCGGCATGACTCTTGCCATTACCGGACCATGGGATTCACTTGCGTCGTAGACGCAAGTGAGGAACCCGTACGGAAAAAGCTTGCTAACTTCTAGTCTTCAGTTGGCTCGTAGACGACCTGGCTAACGTCCACTCGGATTTCCTCCAGTCGTTCAGCCACCTCTTCGGGCATCTCTTTCTGATACTGGCCACCGATCTGGTTAGCAAGAAATGCCTCGATCTCAGCGTACATCGCCATCCGATTGATGGGTTTGGCGAAGCCATGCCCCTCATCGTCGGCGAGAAGGTAGCTGACCTCATGGCCGCGGTCGCGGAGTGCGATAGCGATTTGATCAGCCTCAGCTTGCTTGACTCTGGGGTCGTTTGCTCCTTGGACAATTAGCAAAGGCTTTGAGATTTTGTCAGCGCTAAAGAGTGGGCTGGCTTCCTCGATAAGCTTCTTTCCCTCATCCGTTTCTGGATCCCCCACCATTCCATACAAGAAAGCGCGGCCGGCTTCCCAGTAGGGAGGGATTGAATCGAGCAAAGTAAAAATGTTGCTAGGCCCAACAATATCGACGCCACAGGTATAGAGGTCGGGAGTGAAGGCAAGTCCGGCGAGTGTCGCATAGCCACCGTAGCTTCCTCCCATGATGGCCACCCTGTTCTTATCCGCGATGCCTTCATTGATAAGGTATTTAACACCCCATGTGATATCGTCCTGCATAAGCTTTCCCCATTGAAGATCGCCGGCGTTCAGAAAGCTCTTGCCGTATCCGCCACTAGCCCGAAAGTTGGGCTGCAAGACTGCATATCCACGATTGGCTAGGAACTGCACAGTCGAGTTGTAGCCCCACGAGTCTCGGGGCCCCTTTGGGCCACCGTGAACGAGAACGACAACGGGAAGGTCTTTCGCCTCTACCCCAACGGGCACAGTTAGATAGGCGGGAATTTCAAGACCGTCGCTGCTCGGATAACGAATAGGCGTCATTGGAGCCAAGAACTCCTCGACTTCTTTGAGTTCAGGACGAGGTGTGTATTGATGAATGAGTTCCCGGTTTTCCGCATCGAAGTACCACGCTTCGGCGGCATATTTATCTCCGTGTACCGCGATTAAGAACTTGCTGTAGTCATTGGTCGCGCTTTGAAAGGCAATCTCGCGACCAGGGAATTTCTCTTGAAGATACTTGTAGTTGGCTTCCCAAGTCTTGTCTCGCCATTGATAGCGAGTTTTATCGTCCGTGTACGAGGTTGAAATCACTTCGCGAGTGTTTCGATCCAATCGTAGGCCGCCGAAGTCAACTCGCTCATCGGGATCGCTTTCGACGAGCTCAATCGCTTTTGACTCTGGATCCATTTTGAAGAGTGTCATCAAATCCAGATCACCTTTGTTGGTGATCAGGTAGAGTTTCTCGTTCTTGGGATCCCAGCCGCTGACGGCTGCGTTCTCGGTGACGAGAGTGTCATAGATTGGGGTCAGCTCTCCACCATCCTTACGCAGTAACGTTGTGTTTCCCGAAGGATCTGTTCGGCTGAGCAACCGGAGATTGTCATCCCAGTCGAATTCATAGCCGGTGATGCGATCATCGTTCTGATAAACTAGCGTCAGCTCACCCGTTGAAATTTTGAGCTGGTACAGATCGTGCCATGCCTTATCGCGATCATTGAGACCAACCCATAACAAGTCAGGGTTGTTCTGACTGCCATGCATGATTCTGGCGGTGACGTCTTCCAAGGGAGTCAAGTTTCGTGAGTCCGGCGTCTCGTTGCCTTCAGCAGGTTCCGCATTCGGGTCAACGGCAAACAAATTCATGTTCTCATCACCGCCGGAATCCTTGACGAACAGGATGTACTTGCCGTCTTCAGTCCATGTATAGCCGTACAACGGACGCTTGCTGTCGGTGAGCGGACGAGCCGCATCAAAAGGCTCGGCAAATTCTTTGACCCACACGTTCATGATTCCCTTATAGGGTTTCATGAATGAAATGAATTTGCCATCAGGACTGAGCTGTCCGCTCGAAAGCTGGGGATTTCCAAAGAAGAGTTCTCGATCAATCAATGGTGTATTCGCTTTGGGCTCGTCGGCAAAGGAGATCACCGAACTGGAAAGCATCCCAACGACTAAAAAGATGATCGTGAGATGGTTGTGAAATAGCTTTTTGATCATTGAAGAATGAGAGTTGAGAGAAAACAAGTGGTCAGCTTCGTCAGTCATCTGGACCGGAAAAGGGAAACAGGACGAAGCCGCTTTGACTAAGGTGAACTGGATCGAAGCACGGGCAAGCTGGCCCGTAAAACGATCCGGTTGGCTGATTTCCTCCAGCAAAGGGCTATCGGTTAAACTGTTTGATTATGGAAGCAATTGCAATTTGATTGCAAGTGGGAGATTCGGCCCGTTTAGCTCGGAGATTTACTTTTGAAGATCCCAATCGAGCGGAGTTTCAACTAATTCTATTGCTCCATTTAGAATCAAGTGCCTTCAATCAAGATGCCAATGTTCCGCCATCTCAATCACATCAAAGCTTGTCTTTTTGCGTATGCGTTGCTAGCCGCGGCGTGTCTATCAACGTCAAATGCTGCAGATCATGAGATCGTCTCTTGGGAAACGAAGAAACTCTCAGCTGATTTTTATGGCGAGGGGGCATTCTACGGCGACTTCAACAAAGACGGAGTCATCGATGTCGTGTCGGGGCCATTCTGGTATGAGGGGCCAGCGCTAACCGAGAAACATGAGTACCGGCCGGTGAAGGAGTATGATCCCGTTCGTTATTCCGATAACTTTTTGACGTTCGTCCACGATTTCAACAACGATAATTGGGACGACATCCTGATCATTGGTTGGCCTGGGTATAAGAAAGATCACGAGCACGTCTGGTACGAGAACACTCAAGGAAAGCCGGGTGCCTGGCCACGGCATAGTGTTTTCACGGAGGTCGATAACGAGTCACCGGCGTTCGGAAACTTGGTTGGGGATGAGGCTCCCGAGCTACTCTTTCATTTCAAAGGCCACCTCGGTTGGGCCGCTCCGGATCCCAGAGATTCAACCAAGCCATGGACTTTTCATAAGATCTCCGAAGATATGAAGTTAACTCGCTACGCTCATGGCTTGGGCTTCGGCGATATCAACGGAGACGGACGTGTTGACTTTTTGCAGTCAAAAGGTTGGTGGGAGCAACCCGAGTCCATCGAGGGCGATCCACTTTGGAAGCATCACACTTGGCCTTTTGAACTCGATGGAGCGCAGATGCTTGTTTACGACGTCGACGGCGACGGAGACAACGATGTCGTCACTGCCATTGCATCTCACAAATATGGAATTGGTTGGATGGAGAGCACCACGACTAGTGATGGCGACATTGAGTTCAAAATGCATCGCTTCATCAATGAGAAGCCAGAAGAGAATCGATACGGCGTTAAATTCTCTCAGCCACACGCCTTGGACTTGGCGGATGTAAATGGAGATGGTTTGACTGACTTTGTGGTGGGCAAACGGTTTTGGGCGCACGGCCCCAAAGGTGATCCCGAGCCTAATGCCGCGGCTGTTACCTATTGGTTCGAGTTAAAACGCGGCGTTGATGGCCTCCCCGGCGGAGTCGACTTCATTCCGCATCTGATTCACGATGATTCAGGCGTTGGAACGCAAGTCGCCGCGGGAGATTTGAATGGGGATGGTTTTCCTGACGTCGTTTCAGGGAATAAGAAGGGAACGCACGTGCATTTACAAGTCCGCAAGAAGGTCAGCGAACAGGAGTTCAAAGATGCCCAGCCGAAGGTTGTGAATTAGGCGCGTGTTTCGAAGGGATCGTCATCAACCAAGACGCAGTTAGGAAGCAGCACGCGCCGGAGAGTGTGAATGCGACAGCCGTTAATGCCATGCCGGACTCGGGAAGTCCCGGCAAAATAATGGAAAATAAGCTGGAAGCTAGAAAGGCGATGCAACCGAGCAAGTTGATGAACGCTACCCACCAGAAGAGTTTTGCCGGTTGCCAGTAACCACTGCGACGACAGGTGTCGGTGAAGGCGACGTAACCTGATGTGATAAAGAGGATCGAGCCAATGATATTGGGTGCCCAAACCGCGACGTCGTATTGAAACCATGTCAGTGTCGGCATCATCGCGTCGAAAGTATTCATATTAAAGAACAGTGTTCCTAGGAACTGAAGAAAGCAGCTGAGCCAAGTTGAGTCACCGGGCTTCCACCCGATTAGGATCAAATCTTGCCGTTGCTTGCCATCTATTGGGTCTTCAATCGAGTCTTGGTTTGCGGATTGAAATAGCTGAAGATAGGCCGCGACGGAGAATGGGATGGATCCTGCAAAGTAAATCGCGTTTATGGCGATGGTTCCCATCGACCACCGTGCTGCAAGCTCAGGTAAGAGACTTAACACGCTGGCCAAGACGAACAAAGAAGATCCCAAGGCGAAGATTCCGCCAATCCAACGGTCTAAGTGCATCGAGATTTCGGCTTCATGATGGTGACTTCCAGCGGGTATGCCCCAAGCATTGAGTGCGATTCGTGTTAGCTGCAAATCACCGATACGAAAAGGTGACTAATGATGGAATCCGGCAGCTTCCTTTTCCGTCAGGCTTTTCTCAATGGGATGCGCATTGAAGTGTTCGATGGCTCTCTTCATGTCGCTCAACAATAGATTGCCTAAATCGCGGCTCACACCGTGACGCACGAGGATTCTTTGAATGACGACATCTTGGCAATCCGATGGCAGCGAGTAGGCGGGAACCTGCCAGCCGCGTGCTCTGAGACGATCAGCTAAGTCATAGAGACTGAATCCGAGGTCGACTCCGTCCTTTACCTTCCAGCACAACGCGGGGATCCCCTCATCCATTTGACCGTCATAGATGACTTCAAAGGGGCCGAGCTTTTCGATCTCACGTGCCAAATGCTGGGCCGTTTCATAACAAGCCGTATGAATCTTTTGGTAGCCCTCACGTCCTAAACGGAGAAAGTTGTAGTATTGGCAAGCGACCTGTCCGCCAGGCCGGGAGAAGTTCAACGCGATGTCACGCATATTTCCGCCCAAGTAGTTGACCCAAAAGATGAGTTCTTCGGGAAGGTCGCTTTCCTCTCGCCAGATCACCCAGCCCACACCCAGCGGTGACAAACCAAACTTGTGACCTGAGGCGTTGATCGACTTTACCCGAGGGAGACGAAAGTCCCATTCAAGGTTTGGAGAGCAAAATGGCGCAAGGAATCCTCCGCTGGCTCCATCGACGTGAATCGGGATGTCCCATCCTTTCTCTTTTTGGAGTCGATTGAGAGCGTCGGCGACCGCTTTAACAGGTTCGTACTGGCACGTGAACGTGACGCCTAGCGTGGGAACGACTCCAATGGTGTTTTCATCACAACGCTTGAGTACTTCTTCAGGCGTCATGATCAGGCGTCCCTCTTCCATTGGAATCTCACGGTGTTCGATGTCCCAATAACGAACAAACTTGTGCCAACAAACCTGAACCGGGCCCGTGATCAGATTTGGTTTGCTTGTTCCTTGCCTTTTTGCTTCCCACCGCCGCTTCATCGCCATTCCACCAAGCATCGCCGCTTCGCTTGAACCGGCCGTTGAACAACCTATTGAATTGGCACTATCCGGTGAGCTCCATAAGTCGGCGAGCATATGGACGCACCTCGCCTCGATCTCGGCCGTTTGTGGATACTCATCCTTATCGATCAGGTTCTTATCAATGCATTCATCCATGAGTTTGTGAACTTCAGGTTCAACCCAGGTTTGGCAAAACGTCGCCAGGTTTTGGCGTGAGTTTCCATCGAGCATTAGTTCATCGTGAACGAGTGCGTAAGCGTGCCTCGGGTCGGATTCCGATGAAGGAAATCGGTACTTGGGCATGCTGACCGATAGATCGACGGACGCGTAGATGTCGTCGTCCAACAAATCGCGGACAGAATCCTTGTCATGAAGTGGCATGCGTTAGCTCCGCAACGTTCGCTTATTCTCTTGGTAAGAGGGATCATCGGATCAACTCGAGTCCTCGATGCCCAGGTAGAAGCTTAAAGATAGATTCGATCGATGTGATCGTGAAGCGAGGGTTGGGGTCGCTGCGCGAGGATGAGGGATGAAGGATGAAGGATGAAGATTAGGGATGGAGTTTTGCTTGTTCGTGTTTGCCCGGCCCCTGCACTCGCTTCGCTCGTATCCGGGTCACGGCTCACCGCGCGAGTCACGGCTCACCGCGCGAGTCACGGCTAACTGCGCGGGTGACGGTTCACGACGAAAGATAGAGAGGTAATGATTCAGTCCTTCAAGAACGCCTGACGTTCCAGATTGCTCGGCTAGATAGAGGCGTTCGGGA
>JBCCKZ010000298.1:0-6827 GCA_039027135.1 Planctomycetota bacterium | reverse complement strand
TAGTTTCGCTTCGAGCTCTGCGGCCTCAGCCTGCAGTCGTTCAGATTCGGCTCGATGCTTGATCTCTTGCAGCTTCAAGTGCACTAGCTTGCGAAGACGATCAATCGTCTCGGGGGACGTATCGGCATCGCCTAGCGAACTTAGATTCTCGGTTGGGTCGTCGGACGCGGGCATCAGTACATTGTCATGTTGGTGACACACGAAATCAAACTCGTGAGCCATTTTCTCGCTGCAACCGGCGAGACCATGCCAGTGCGGTGCCAGCCATCACGCATTCGACGAATAAGGAGATGATTCTCATCAGTGCCGCCGCAACAAGTGCTGTCGCAGGAGGTGCCGAGAGGCTCAAAATGGCGATCAGAACCGATTCTCGCACGCCGGCGCCACCGGGAATCAGGGATGCAAAACCAAGGACGAACGAAAGCGATAACGCTGCAAGCGCGATCGAATAAGGGATGTCGGTCGTGCTAGTGGGTAGCGATTGTAGGACAAACCAAAATGAACCACCCATCAACAACCAAGCGATCGTCGATAGGAACACGTCGTGAAGAAAGTGAGACCAACTCAACGAGTGCTCAGCATCGCTGAAGAGTTCTTTTTCATCACCAAACTTGCGATCACGAACGAACCGGAGCACTCGACCAAAAATGGGTGGGCTGACGGTGGCAAGACAGCCAAACGAGGTCGCGACGGCTGTCATGCGAATCCAACTTGGCAAAGGAAGCGTGACACATATCGCGGCGGCCACCGTCGAGCCGCAAGCCATCATCAGTAAAGTCTCGCAGACGATCGCCAGCGTGGTGGAAGATGCTCTTAATCCATGTTGTTTCAGAATGTTGTGCCTCAGCACGATCACCATGGCTTTTCCTGGTACATACTTTCCGAGATGCCCAACGATTTGAGCGATGAGAGCCAATTGAATGGGTGGACGCGATTGAATCCGGCCGCAGGCCGACTGAAGTACCCAGCCAGCCGGTAGAAGCCCCAAGCCATAAGTAACCATCGCGAAAGTAAGCATCATCAATTGACGAGGCGTGATCTCGCCATCGAGCCCTGAAGAACCAGATCGAATGCTTTGAATGGCACCGACGATCGTCGAGATGAGAAATGCGGCGACCACCAATACGATCAAGGGTCGAACCAGTCTTTTCAGTCGAGTGCCGCCAGGTGTACCTGTCGTGCTTTCGGGAATCGGAGCCGCGGGATCCTTTGCAGTCGATCCAGAATTCGAAGGGGAGGGAGCGGAAGTCGGCAAAGCGCGTTAAAACCGTGGGGAATACTTCGACCGATGCTGCACCGATCCAGACAAGCCATCATGACTGAAGACGCCGACGAACGTCCATCGCAACCTGCCGATCCAACGCCGGCTTCGGCGTCTAGTATTGATTCAGCAGAAACGGAGTCGAAAGATCAGGTAACGGCGAAATTGGATGCTGGTAAAGAATACAGGCCAGCGGTAACCGCACTGCCCTCTCTGTCGCGGATACTCTCTGTAGTCATGCTCATTTTGGGCATCTTGGTTGTGGGGGCGCTTTTCATCCAGGTGATGGCGGGTTTTTTCGTGCCTCTGTTTCTGGCCGCCTTGCTGGTTGTGCTATTCAGGCCCGTTTACGAATATCTTGCCGTTCGTCTGGGGCGAAAACGAAGGTGGCTGGCTGCGGGATTGACCACGGCGATTGTCACACTGAGCGTCCTCTTGCCGGTGATCGGTGTGATTTCAGTCGCGGCGGGGCAGCTGACCGCTGTCTTGACCCACGTCGATTTTGAAGATCTTTCGGGGACGTTTGATCGACTACGAGGCCAGCTAGGCATTCAGCTCGAACATCCGATTCAATTTGGCCGATTAGATGAGTTAGCTGATTCGCTCGACGAGACTCGTGATCCGATTACGGGTGAACTTACCAAGGATGAAGAACCAGTGATCCTTGAAAAGATCCAACAAGCAAAAGCACTGTTGGCCTATCTCAAGTCGGAGGTCGATGGACCGCCACAATCTGAACAGGCTGCCGAGTTTGCAACACAGAAACTCCAAGACTATGAAGATGTCGTCCAGGAGAATATGAAGTCGGAAGACGAGGATCTGATCACCCAGGTCGATCGAGATGAGACTTTTGATCGGTACAGCGTCAACGCATCGGCGGCCATTCGAACTTGGATGCGTTCTAAGTTGGGTGGAACGTTTCGGAGCCAACTAGTGCTCATGGCGAACCCGAGTGCTGAGGATTTTCGTCAGCTGCTTCGACGTGGGCGAGAGGTCTTGCAACCACGTTTTGTAAGTCTGACGAGCGCGACCGGTTCGTTCATCGGTCGATTTGTGGTTGGCCTAGTCGTCTTAGTCGTCGCGGTGTACTTTTTCTTCGTTGATGGGGCGGCAATGATCAAGACGCTGATGCGTTTGAGTCCACTCGATGATGAGTATGAGCGCGAGCTACTGGAACAATTCGATCGCACGAGCCGGGCTGTGGTCTTGGCTAGTGTCATCAGTGCCCTGGCTCAGGGCTTCTTGGCGGCGATCGCATTCTGGTTGTGTGGATTCGATTCCATTATCCTACTGTTCTTGATTACTAGTCTGATGGCGCTGGTGCCCTTTTTGGGGGCGGCTTCGGTGTGGCTGCCCCTGGCAATATCTTTGGCCGCGGTTGATCAACGATATCTTGCGGCGGTATTACTCGCGGCTTTTGGGGCGGGCGTCATTTCATCGGTCGATAATTTGATTAAGCCGGTTGTTTTGCAGGGACGCACATCATTGCATCCGTTGTTTGCCCTGCTCAGCGTGTTGGGGGGGCTAAGCGTTTTTGGCCCCATCGGTTTGATTGTTGGTCCGATGGTCGTCGTGTTTCTTCAAACGCTGCTAGAGATCCTCAATCACGAACTCGCCGAACGTCCGGGTGTGCGGCGAATGCGGGTCGGGGGTTGAGGCTTACTTAAGCCCGTAAACACTAAATGCGATTGCACCCAAGTGTCCGGCGAGCGCAGCCATCGCCCATCGTCTTCGATCACCCGAGAGTCCTGAGGCGGCCAAAAAGATACCGACAACCGATATCATCTGAGTTCCCCATGCAAAAGCGATTAACGCCAGCCAGGCAAATGGCAGCATCCACCATGATGCCAACATACATCCACTAGTCAGATAGCCCGTGGGGCCAATTTCCGCTTGGGTTTGCGCTTGCTCGATTCTTTGTTTGCGGAGCCTGCCTTGTCGTTCTTTCTCGCGTGCTTCGGCCGCGGGCGATGGTCGATATCGACCAGGGGTAAATGGGCATCCCGGAGGGCGTTCGGGTGATCCATCTTTGTCATCGGAGGTCGTCAGGTTGATTCCATTATCTTGCAAAGCAGGTCGCTCCACCGAATCGAGAGCTACCTGGTCCTGCAGCCCTCTGGTACGCAAACTCGGCAGGGGCTTAAAGGGACTTTCGTTGCCCTGCGACGTCTCAGATTCTGACGGGTTCAACGATGGGTCCGACGACGATCTTTCTTCGGGCTGATTCATCACTGAATTGTAGAACATCTCCCCGAAAATTGCGCTCGGTTGAGTATCATGTGGATCAACGGGTAACCACCCAGGCGACGGATTGCCGTCTTGGGATCCTCCTCGGCAACGCTGCCGTTGAATGACCATTGCCCACCTGGTCACTTGTAAATCTAAGGACTTTTAACTGATGCCCTATTTGGTTCGATCACTCTTTATTGGTCTCGCCATCATCGCGTTCTTCGGATGGCATAATTTGTCAGAAGCCGCAGAATTCCAACAGCCGGAGGCGATTGCCCCCAAAGTTGAGCCGGCCTCAGGAGAAGCCGCCGAAGCGATGGCAGGGATCAAGATTCCAGACGGCTGGGAGATTGAGTTGTTCGCGGCTGAACCCGAGGTCGCCAATGTCGTTGCCATGGATATCGATCCAAGCGGACGCCTGTACGTCTGTGAGACGTTTCGTCAGAACCGAGGAGTGACCGATAACCGCGGGCATGATCAGAAATGGTTGCACGCTGACCTCTCAGCCCAGACCGTTCAAGATCGTATTGATTATCACAAAGCATTGCTGGGAGATGCCGCGGTCACATATGCCCAGCACGATGATCGCATTCGTCGAATTGCTGATACCGACGGGGATGGCAAGGCGGATGAGTCAATCATCATCGCTGATGGATTCAATCGGATCGAAGAAGGTACGGCCGCGGGTATCCTGGTTCGTCCCGATGCGGTTTATCTGACCAACATCCCCAAGCTCTACAAGTTGGTTGACGCCGACGGCGATGGAAGAGTTGACGAAAAGGTGGTGATGTCTGATGGCTATGGCGTGCGAGTTGCCTTTCGAGGTCACGACCTGCATGGCTTGATTCGGCATGTCGATGGCCGTCTCTACTTCTCGATCGGTGATCGCGGCTACCACATCACGACTGAGGACGGGCGCGTGTTAGCGGACCCCGCCAGCGGTGCTGTCTTTCGGTGCGAGCTTGACGGTTCCAACTTGGAGGTCTTTGCAACTGGGCTGCGCAATCCTCAGGAGTTGGCGTTCAATGACGAAGGAGAGTTATTCAGTGTCGACAACAATAGTGACAGTGGTGACCAAGCCAGGATCGTAAGGATCATTCGTGGTTCGGACGCGGGTTGGCGAATGCACTATCAGTACCTTCCCGATCGAGGACCTTTCAATCGTGAAAAAATCTGGGAGCCTCAGCACCCAGAACAGCCCGCCTTCATCGTTCCGCCGATTGCAAACTTCACCGACGGACCGAGCGGTTTGGCGTTTTATCCGGGGACAGGTTTCGGAGATTCGCTTAAGAACAAGTTCTTCATTTGTGATTTCCGAGGTGGTCCCGCAAACAGTGGCATCCGTTCGTTCGAGCTCAACCGCGTAGGCGCCTTTCACGAACTTGTTTCGGATGATCAACCCGTTTGGATGGTCCTAGCAACCGACGCATTGTTCGGGCCTGACGGAGCGATGTATGTCAGTGATTGGGTCGATGGTTGGGAAGGGTTAGGTAAAGGGAGGGTCTATCGTCTTTCGGATCCAGCTCATCGAGATTCTGATTTGGTTCGCGAGGTGCAATCGGTTCTGACCAGTGATTGGTCGACGATCGATGCTGACCAGTTGGCTAAGTGGATGGGGCACGTTGATCGCCGCGTTCGTTTGGAATCACAATGGGAACTCGCTAAGCGTGGCGACTACCAAACATTGATCGACGTTCTCAGTTCTGCCCAGCCGGGTACCGAGTTGGATCGAGAGCGTTCGTTGCAACGACTTCATGCAACTTGGGGCCTCGGCGAGATTTGTCGGCAAGGTTCATTGGCTGAGGGCAATCAAGTGCTTGCGGGGTTGGCGAGTGCTCCCGCTGCACCGGTGGATCGTCCTGGAGTGACAACCATCCAAACGGCTGCCATCAAGATGATCACCGAGGCGATCACTGCCACCGGTGGAGAAATGCCGGGAGATTTGCGAGCAGCTTTAGAATCCCATGCTGCGAGTGAAAACGCGAGATTGGCAACCGCCGCATTAATGGCCCTGGCTGCTGGTGGAGCCTCTGATAAACCGCATATCGCACTCAACGCTGCGGATCGTTTTCGAGTACGCAATCAGATGGTTGATCCCATCGTTCGCCACGCGGCATCCATGTACTTGGCCGCTTCAACAGATCCCAAGCTTCTTGATGAGGTTGCCAAGCATCCCAAACCAAGGGTTCGTCGTTTGGGTGTGGTCGCGATGCGGCGACTGGGTGACCCTCGTATTACCGATTATCTCAAGGATTCCGATCCGCTTGTTGTGGCGGAAGCCGTTCGAGCTATTCACGACACCGACATTTCGGTGGCGGTTGATACCGCAGCGGCAAAGTTGCTTGAGTTGGCCGATCGCATTGACGATGAGTCGGTGAGGCGATTGGTGAATCTCAACTTACGAATAGGCGATCCCAGCTCCGCGATCCGGTTGGCGGACTTCGCGGCGGGAGCCGATCAGAAACCAACCTTGAGGTTGGAGGCACTTAACTCGCTGAGAGAATGGCCAAAGCCCGACGTGATTGATGGAGTCACTCATGAGTTCCGGCCTTTGGAGCCACGACAGGTCTCGATCGCACGTGATGCGCTAGCGCCCCATGTAGATGCGTTGATCATTGACCTTCCAGCGATTCGCAAACGATCCATTGAAGTGGCCGCGGACCTGGGTATCCAGAAGATTGCTGGCAGCCTTGTTGATATTGTCATAAACAGTGATGCAAGCGGCTCCGAGCGAGCTTCCGCACTACGATCCCTCGCGAAGCTGAAGCCTGGCGATGCATTGAAACTTGCCAAAGAGATCAAGGGCCGTCCCGCAAGTGAACTCACTTTGGCGACCCTTGATGTGATGGCCGAATTAGATTCTGAAGGTTCTATCGATGCTTTCGTTTCGGCGACCTCAAGCCGTGACACGGCAATCCGTCAGAAGGCCTGGGACGTGTTGTCCAACAGCAGTGACCAACGAGCTACCGAAACGATCGCGAGCGGCGTCCAACAGTATCTTCGCGGAGAACTAGCATCGGATGTCGAACTGAATGTGATCGAGGCTGCCGACGGCAGAATCGAAGACGAGCTCGCAAAACAGCTCGATGATCACCAGGCGAAACTTGCGAACGATAACCCGCTCGGAAAGTACATGGTTTCACTTGATGGCGGCGATCCGGATGCGGGATCAGATCTGTTTTTCGGACGGACTGAATTGTCCTGCGTTCGATGCCACAAGGTGAATCGCACGGGTGGCCAAGTTGGGCCTGTTTTGACAACGATCGGGAAACAGCATGACAGGCGGTACCTGTTGGAGGCGATTGCCTTGCCGGGCGCCGCAATTGCCAAGGGCTAC
>JBCCKZ010000297.1:0-6843 GCA_039027135.1 Planctomycetota bacterium | reverse complement strand
TGGATTTGCGTCGGGTAAATTAGGGCTCTCGTGAGCACTGACACCACCACCGATCTGCACCGTTATCTACCTTCCACAGTATGGGACGAGTGGTTCGATGCATCAGGCGTGATGCGTCCCGGCATTCAAGGGGTCGGTAGCTGCTTCGCGGCGATGAGCAATGAGTCGATGAATCGGCTTTCTCGCGAGGCTCGACGGCTTGTTCGAGGAAGTGAAGCGAATTTTGTTCTCACCCGAGGTGTGGAAAGCCTAGCCGCCCGTCCATGGCAACTTGGCGTTCCACCGATGATCATTGATCCTGAGGATTGGGCAAAGCTATCGGAGGGATTGGTCCAGCGTTCACGAGTGCTAGAGGCGACACTGCGGGACTTGTTGGGGCCGCAAACGCTTTTGCGCGATCGAGTGATACCGGCTGACTTGCTCGCCAGGTGCCCCGCATTTCATCGACCCTACCACGGTCTGACCAGCCGCAACCACCTGCTTGTATCGGCGACCGATTTGGCGAGGGACGTCTCTGGGAATTGGTGGGTGACGGGAGATCGCACGCGAGCCCCCAGCGGACTTGGATTTGCATTGGAAAATCGAATCCTTACGACTCGTTTGATGCCGGATGACGTCGATTTGTCTCGTGTCCACCGCCTGGCTTCGTTCTTTGATCGCCTCCGAGAAACGCTCCAAGATCGACTCGTCAGCGGCGATTCGGGAGCTCGGCTTGCCTTGCTAACGCCGGGGCCGAGAAGCTATCGATTTATTGTGGATGCTTATCTTGCTCGATATCTCAATATGGTTTTGGTGCAAGGAGATGATCTGGCCGTGCGTCAGGGCCAGCTGCAACTCAAGACATTGAGTGGTTTGACGCCGATCGGATCGCTTTGGCGACATATTGATGATGCCGATCTTGATCCATTGGAGTTAGATTCGTATTCCGGAAATGGTGCGACGGGACTGCTCGGGGTAATTCGTGAAGGGCATTTGAGTGTTGCCAATTCGCCGGGAAGTGTACTGGGCGAAATGCCGGCGATTCGCAGTTATCTGAACCAAGCTTCACGGCATTTCTTTGGTGAGGATCTGATATTGCCATCTCTCCAGGTTCATTGGCTCGGTGATCCTGCGGCGGCAACCAATGTGAATTCACAGCAAGGCGGTTGGATTTACACAGACGCGATGCGTGTAAGCGGTGATGCGCCGGTGGATCCAGCGACGATGGCGGAACCTGACCGCGACTTGTTTTTGAGAAAGCTGCATCATCAACCGCATCGTTTCGTTGCTACGGTTCGCCCCGAACGCAGCACGACGGCGGTGTGGTCGGATGAACGCGGACTCCACCCCGCTGCGATGACACTGAGAACCTATCAATTGCAAGCGGCCGATGGGTTTGAGGTCATGCCAGGCGGACTAACGCGTGTCAGCGATGATCCTCAGCGACTTGATAGCAGCCCCAGGCTGGGGCGATTCGGTTTGGACACATGGGTACTTGCTCCCGAGCCGGTTCAGCATCATGTATCGCGAATTCCCGATGTGCTTGAACCGGTTACGCTCACGCGAAGCGGCGATGAGTTGCCCAGTCGTGTGGCCGAGAGTTTCTTTTGGTTGGCTCGCACTCTCGAACGTGTCGATTTCAATGCCAGGTTACTGCGGGTGACGCTTCGATCCTTGCGAGATTCCGAGGCTGAGCCGATAGGTCAAACACTTCCTCGATTGGTTTATTGCCTGGCGAACACCGGGCATCTTCCGCCGGATTATGCCATTGCCGATCTGAGCGAACGTCTACCAAAAATTGCCGACTATCTTCCCCAGTCGATTCTCGATCTGACTCAGCCCTTGGGACTCGCACGTACCGTCGAGAGTCTTGGGCCTCATGCGATTGCCATTCGTGATCGGATTTCGATTGATGCCTATTCGCTTATCGTTCAAATGATTGAGACGCTGGGAGCCGATCAATGGGAACCATCGGAAACGCAGGCCGATGTGCCGATGATCGATATTGAAGAAGGCGTGGCGAAGTGCACTCGACTGATTGAATACGGACTCGCATTTTCGGGTTTGGCGTCGGATGTCATGACCCGTACGGGGGCCTGGCGATTTTTCGAGTTGGGCCGGCGGGTCGAACGGGGTTATCAGTTCGCTGAATTTCTGCGAGGTATGCTGGTCGATGCACCTGAGAAGTCGTTCGATCGTGAGCTGCTTGAGATCGTATTGCGTGCGACGGACTCCATCATGACTTACCGTTCGAGGTATTTGTTGAGGCTTTCGACAACGCCCGTCGTTGATCTATTGGTATGTGATGCGACTAATCCGCGTTCTTTGATCTATCAAGTCAAGATGATAGATGATCTCGTCAGGCAGCTGCCAGGACGCAATCGTCGCGTCGGTTTGACTACCGAAGAAAGAATCCTGCAGAATCTTTTGCACCGGCTTTCAATGGCTCAGCCTGCCTCGCTTTGCGAGATAAGCGATGGAAGGCACGAGGCTCTTGAAAGTTTGCTTAAGTTTGTGGCAAAGAAATTACCAAAGCTATCGGATACGCTGACTGCACACTATCTACTTCACGCGCAAGCAAGCCGTGAATTGAGTGAGGGTGCCAACGATCAACGCATCGATCCGACGACGGGGCTTGACTGATGGGTGAAGTAACCGCCGCCGAGTATCGCATTCGACACGAGACTTGCTTTCGTTACGAGAGCGCGGTGCCCGTGTGCCGAAATCAAATTCATCTCCAACCTCGTTTGCTGCATACGGCAACCGTTCACACGCACCCAATTGAGTCTGAGTTAGAAGTCGATCCTGGTGTCGAGCATCAATACGATCACGTGGATTACTTTGGCAATCGAGTCACCGCTTTCTCGATTGAAAGGCAGCACCGTAAGCTGACGATTACGTCAACGATGCAGGTTCAGTTGCACCGATCGTTGATTGCCGATTCGATTGACCAATCGCCGATCGTTGTTGATTTGTTGAATCGGCTCGATTCTGGCACGGATCGGGGGTGGGTATCCGTTGAAGAGTTTCGCCATTCCTCGCCGAGAATCGCTTGGGATTCTGACATAGAGTCCCAGGCAGCCCAGATCGTTGCGAAAGATGGCGATGTGAAGTCCGTCGCGATAGGCGTAATGAATTGGATTCACTCGGAGTTCCGTTACGACGCAACTGCAACCCAGGTGCATACGCCGACCCACACCGCATTTCAGAAAAGGGCTGGCGTGTGCCAGGACTTTGCTCACATCGGCATCGCAATGCTGAGATCTCAGGGTGTTCCCGCGAGGTACGTTAGCGGCTACCTACGAACCGAACCGCCGCCTGGAGAAGAGCGGTTGATCGGAGCCGACCAGTCTCACGCGTGGCTTTCGGTTTACGCGGGTGATCAAATTGGCTGGCTGGATATCGATCCAACCAACGACTGTCTTGTCCGGATGGATCATATTCCCATTGCGGTTGGACGCGACTACGGAGACGTCGCACCCGTGCGTGGTGTTCTGCTCGGAGGAGGAGGCACAACCATGAAAGTCGGCATTGACGTGCAGCGACTTTGAGTCGGCGTGGCCGCGTAAAAGGAAAACCTAGCGAGAGCAAGTCGCTTTCTAGCATTCCAACTCAAGGGAACATCTCTTCGAGCTTTTTTGCCCACTCCGGCCATCCTTCGGCAGCGGCTTCCAGGTCAGCACGCATCCAGCGAACTTTTTCTTTCGGCAGGACTGGAGGCGGGAACTTGGCAGCGGAAGACAGCGGCATCTGTGAGCTATTACCCATCGCTAAACGATCTTCGGTCTCAGGTCGGATCAGGAAGTCTGCGAGCTGTCCAGCCGCTACCGGGTGAGGCGCCCCTCGAATCACGGCGATGGTGTTTGGGATTCTCAGTGTGCCCAATCCCGTCGGCGACTGATCTGGAAAAATGATCTCCACCGGATAGCCAGAATCCTTCTCGATGAAGGCGTCGTCAGTGTCGGTGAGTCCCCAGGCAATCGAGCCGGCTGAAACGGAAAGCGCTACCTGCTTGTTGCCTGAGAG
The DNA here is from genome assembly GCA_039027135.1 of Planctomycetota bacterium. Classification (GTDB taxonomy): domain Bacteria; phylum Planctomycetota; class Planctomycetia; order Pirellulales; family Pirellulaceae; genus Rubripirellula. The sequence continues at coordinate 2,838 of JBCCKZ010000297.1, read as the reverse complement.
GACTCGAGCATTGGATCGGATCTGTTTTAACAGGTTGAGAGTCTCGCCTTCGCCTTGGATGTCCCGTAGCACAGCGAAGTGCGTTGCCGTCGTTCCAAAAAGAGGTCGAGCGATTGCGCACTGGTCTTTCCATTTGGGGCTGGCAAGATCTTCCACGCTCTTGGGAAAGTCCCCGGGTTTCACAAGATCAGTGTTGACGATGAGAACTCGAGCCCTGGCGGCGAATCCAAACCAGGTACCATCGGCGGCGCGCAGATCAGGGGGGTGGCCGGGAGGGATTTCCCAACGACGTGGCTCCAGCAGGCCAGCCTTTTGCAGACGCACCGTATGCAAGATCTCATTGTTCCAAAACACATCACACACTGGTGAATTGCTTTGATCAATGATTAGGTTTGCTAGACCTACAGTTTTCGTTGACTCGATGTCAAACTTTGGCAACACCCGAGTCTTCCCCTCAACGCTTCTTTGGAAAGCGTCTAGGATGGGAGAAGCGAACTCTTCATCTAAAGCGGAATAGACAACGACGTCTTTCTCGCTTCTCGCGATGCAACCGCAAAGCAACGAAATGCCTAGGATGCTGCACCAAACGAAGCTGTTGAATCGGATGCGATGGATTTTTGTTTTCATGGCGGTCATCGTGCGCGGAGGTGAGGTTCCGAGTCAATCACCGATCGATGCGGCGTCTAATCAGGGTGCCGCTGGCATCCGGACTGTCGAGTTTCCTGATGGCAGCCTATCGACGGATTATCTTCCCGCGGAAACGCTTCGAGTGTTCGCCAAGACGCTGGACGAGGCAATACGCCAGTGGCGTGTGGCGTTGCCGGCCCCCGCAGTGGTTTCGGACGATTTTCGGATTGATGGATATATCATGCGAGATGAATCGGTCTTTCGTGCCGAAGCCCTGATAGACGATCGAGTGCCGAATTTTCCCTATGGATACGCGCTCGCTGACCGATTTTGGTTGAGGGCCCAGCCCGACGAGAATTACACGCGTCATCTTATGCTACATGAGGCATTTCATTCTTTCGTATGGCATCACTTTACGTCAGTGGGGCCTCATTGGATTGCCGAGGGCATGGCGGAAATGTACGCGACTCATCAGGTCATCGAAGATGAAATTCGTGTTGGCATCGTCCCTTCAGCGCGAGACGGTTTCGAGCAATGGGGACGTTTTCGTAAGCTCCAAGAAATGAGAAGGGACGATGAAGTTCCGACACTTTCGACTCTGTTTTCGCTGCGCCCGAACTTGAAGGGTGACATCGCGACCTATTCAGCCTCTTGGTTAGCGGTCCGGCTTTTAAGGTCCAGGCAAAGCACACGTGAGCTGATGGATCAATGGATCGAAAGTGGGTTTGGTGGATTGTCTGCCGATCAGGTTGTGGAGGATCTTGGTGATCAATGGCCGGTGGTCAACGCACTTTGGAAGTTGGCAATTCTCGAAGCTGACTTCGGTGAAACGATCACCATTAAACCGCCGAAACTCGTTTTAGATCTGCCACCATGGGATGGTTCGCCGACTCGTCACAAAGTAGCCGCCAATCAGTCATGGTATGTCGTGCCGTTTCTCTTCGAGCCAGGGGCTGAGTTAACTGTTTATGCACGAGGTGAAGCGATACTCGCAAACGATCCTCGGCCGTGGATGAGTCAGCCCCCGGGCATCACCATTCGATATCACCAGGGTAAGCCGCTGGGGCAGTTGCTTGCTGCCTGGGTTCCCATCGATGAGACTGACTCGGAACGATCGAGTGGCTTGTTGTCCGTGCCCGTAATCCAATCAGTGGGTCAGAAGAAACGACTCGATGCCCCGGAGGGACTGTCTTGGCTTCTGCTTCGAATCAACGATGCCGCCGGGGAGTTGGGTGATAACCAAGGTAGCTATGAGGTAGTGCTTCGATGAAGCTCAATTCGCAAAGCCTTCGACGTCTTTACGCACGCGGCGTTTTTTATCCCACGTTGCTTTGGAATTGGACGCTCGCTCACGTGATTCCCATCCGTAGGTGGTGGGATTCGATCGATGCTCACGTGATTGTGGGGGCATTCCCCTTTGCTCACAAAGTCCCTGCCATGTCAGATGCCGGCGTTCGAGCAGTCGTCAACACTTGCGAAGAGTACTGCGGCCCGATCAAGGCCTATGAGAGACATGGCATCGAGCAATTTCACATGCCGACAACCGATTTCACCCACCCGCAAATTGAGGATGTCAGACGTGCGGTGGATTTCATTCAATCCCACGTTGAACGTGGGCACGTGGTTTACATCCACTGTAAAGCCGGTCGTGCTCGAAGCGCGACCGTTGCAATGGCTTGGTTGATGGCACATCGAGAAATGACGCCAGATGAGGCACAGCGGCACTTGCTCGACAAGCGGCCGCATGTGAACCCCAACATTGCTCAACGCCCCGTCATCCAAACCTATGCGACGGAGCAGCATGGTTGATTCGCATTTCTACGAATCAGAATGACCACGGAACCGTGATCAGATCATGTCCTTAAGGGCCTTCAAAGGACGAATGGCAAGCTTCTTGCTAGCGGGTTTTGGAGCCAGCCAGATTTCTTCGCCGTTGGCGGGGTTGCGTCCCTTTCGCTTTGGTTTGGCGGGAACGTCCCTCAAAACGATCTTGCACAAGCCAGGGATCGCGAACTGACCAGGGCCACCTTTCTTGAGTGCCTTCTCAATTTCACCCGACAGAGCGTCGAAGACGGCAGCAACGTCTTTCTTGCTCAGTTCGGTTTCCTCGGAAATGTTTTGCAGGATCTGCGTCTTGGTCGCGGGTTTGGCCGCAGGGGCTGCTTTTGCCATCTAAATGAGCCTTGGGGGGAAGCGAGTTGAATTGGTGAC
>JBCCKZ010000296.1:0-6872 GCA_039027135.1 Planctomycetota bacterium | reverse complement strand
CGCCGATTCGATCAGAACCGGCATTGATTCTGGAATCAAATTGGGCTTGGATACCAGCTCATCGATCGCCTCTGAGGCGACATCTGGATTTCGATGCAGCAATCGCTTTTCCAAGCGTTTGATGCGTGTTTGAGCGCATAAGAGTGGCGAAAATGCCGTTAGGGTGATCGCAACGATGGGGTGACGGATCACTAGCATTGAAATCACATCAAGACGTTTTCGAGTTCCATCCATATCAGTAACTCGTGCCACTCACGAAAGGAAAGAACTTATTGTAGCACCGTCGGAGCCAGAACTACGATTGCACAGCAGATAGAGATCTTTGAGGTCTAACCAGCCAGTATATGGCAGGAACCATCACCAATGCCAAGACGGTCGCGCCGATGACGCCACCGGCGATGGCGAGTGCCAGAGGAGGCCAGAATCCGCCGCCGCCGAGGATCAATGGCATGAAGCCTACGATCGTAGTCAACGTGGTTGCGAAGATGTGTCGGCTTGCACGCACGACAACATCGCGTGCCTGTTCAGTCGTTTTGCAATCAGCTGCACGAAGAGCAGCCAAGACGACAATCGAGTCGTTGATGGCCACGCCGATTAGACCCATCGTTCCAATGATCGCCATGAATCCAAAAGGATGTCCACCCACACTCAAGCCAATCATGCCGAGGCCCATTGAAAAGACACCCACAAGACCGATGATTGCCGCCATTCGGAATGAGCTAAACGAAAGCACCAAGGTGGCCACCATCATTACAAGCAGAACGCCCACGTTGGCCATCAGGTTACCAACGGCTTGGTCGCGCTGAGATGCCTCGCCGCCGTACTCCAGCGTGTAGCCGGACGGCAGCTCAAATCCTTGTTCTTCAAGCTTCTCTTTGAAATAGTTCAAGGTGTCGGCCGGCAGTGTTCCCGTTTGAATGTAAGCGGAGACTTCGTTCATGCGTCTTCGGTCCATACGGGTAATAGCAGCCATGTCAGGCGCGACCGAAACATCGGCGACAGCTTGTAACGGAATCGTGCGTACTGATGGAACCGTTCCTCGGCTGTCTGTTTGTGGAGTCGGTGTGAGAGTGGACGCTGAATTGGCGACCAGAGGAATCGACCTGAGCCTACTCATATCGCCGCGTTCAAAGTCAGGCATTCGTACGACAATGGGCAGGATTTCATTGTCTTCAAGAATTTGTCCACCTGGCACACCGTCGAGGTAACCGAATACTTGCCGGGTGATGTCAGTGGGTGTCAGCCCTACTCGACGCGCAGCCGGTTCGTCGACTCGAATATCAATCGAAGAAAATGACTCACCCAGCACGCTTCGAGTGTGCGTGACCTCCGGTGCAGTCGACAGAATCAACCGAAGTTCATCACCGAGCGAACGTAACCGATCCAAATCGGGCCCGTAGAGTCGAATTTCCACGGGTGCTGCAAAAGGTGGACCCTGTTCCAGCTGGCGAACCAATACTCTCGCTTCGGGTAGCAGTGGATCGAGTTGTTCCTGAAGCAAGCGTAATCGTTCGCTCAAGTCCTCCGCAGAATCCAATTGGACCAACCCACCCACGTAGTTCTCTACACCACGACGATTCGTCATCACGTTGTAATAAAACCGTGGCGCGGATTCTCCATAGAACCAACTGATTTGATTAGCCCCGGCCTTCTTGAGGTAGGGGTCAATGATGGCGGTTGCTTCTCGCGTCGCTTTGATTGATGCCGAAGGTGAGAGCTCCACTTCCACAAGGAATTGATCACGACCCGACGGCGGAAAGAACTGTTCGGACAGCCCGCTGGCAAGAACAAATCCCGTGATTGGGAGAAGTAGTGAAAAAGCGATGCCCAGCAGTGGTTTCTGGATTGCTCGATGAATAACTGATGCGTATGTCGAACGCACGAACATCCAGGCTCGTTCGGCCTTGGTTGGAGTCGAGGCTTTGGGCGATTGAGAAACTTGCGAATCGGTGGCTAAAGCGTGGACGCCAGCACCAACGCGACGTCCTAAGAATTTTGCCGTCAGTACAGGAATGATGGTGAGCGAAAAGAAAAGCGAAGCGGATACAGCCAACATCACACTGATCGAAATGGCGCCGACGAACTCTCCTGCCGGACCATCCATCAATGCAATTGGCGCAAAGGCAAAAATCGTCGTAAGTGTCGATCCTAACAGTGGGATGGCGAGATGTCCCACGACACGGCCAACCGCGTCGAATGGGCCGTGCCCATCGCGTAGCTCCGCCTCAATTTCATCCACTGCGACGATTGCATTATCGATTAGTAAGCCGAGGGCAATGATGAGGCCGGTGACCGACATTTGATGGATGGGGATACCCATCACACGCAATCCAAACAGAACCGTACAGATCGAAAGCGGAAGTGCGATGGAGACCATCAAGGCGCTTCGCCAACCCATTAGCAGCCATATGACCAATAATACACCTGTGGCACCCATCACCAGGTTGCCAGCAAGCGTTGAGAGTCGTTCACTCACATAACGGTTTTGGTCTAACGAAATACAAAGGTCGAGTTGAGGAGGTAACTCGGACTTGAACTCATCGAGAACGTCATCGATTCTTTCTCGCCAGGTATCGATGCGTGACTGTGAACGTACCATGACGCCGAGTGTCACCGCCTCCTTGCCATCGATCGTGGCGAGCTTTCGAATGGGATGAGGCACTCGACGCTCGATGGTCGCCACATCTCCAACCGCGATGGATTGACCAGATGCATCGCTGCCTATGACGATGTCGGCAAGCTTTCCAGCAAGCCTCAGCTCGTTATCGACGGTGACAACGAACTGTTGGTCCTCGGTTCGAAAAGCACCCGCGGAATTCTTCACATCGGCGGCTCGAATACGGTCGGCAAGTTGGGGGACCGACAATCCGAGGGACGCGAGTCGATCAATGTCAACGCGGATGGTGATCTCCTCGCCTGGATCACCGAATCGATCAATGACTTCCGTTGTCGGGACTGCCAGCAATCGATCCTCAAGTTCTTTGGCCATCCGCCGAAGGATCGCTGCATTTGCGGGTGACGGATCGTTCCAGGTCACCGAGACGATCATTGCGTAGGCGCGAACTTCAATTTCTTCAAAGGTGGGGCGACTGGCGTCTTGAGGGAGCTTTGCGACAGCATCACCTAGGCGGGTTCGCACTTCCGCCCAAACTTCTTCGACATCATCAATGCTATCGAGTAGTTCAACGCTGATGACACTGACGCCCGCGCGACTCTCCGAGTTGAACTTCTTGATTTGATCAACTTTTAAAAGCTCTTCTTCGATTGGTTCGGTCACGAGTGTCTCCACTCGGTCGGCTGCCGCGCCCGGCATCCTCGTCGCAATTAGACCTGCCCGACGCTTGAGGACCGGGTCTTCCATGCGTGGTAAGACACTGATCGAAGTTAGCCCGGCAACAGCAACCAGTCCCAATAGCAGCACAATTGCTCGTGGTCGGTCAAATAGTGCTTGAGCCAGGCCTTTCATTGTGGGACCTCTAGCTCTTGTACTTTTTTGTCTTCTGCAAGGACCCAACGGACATTCATGCCTGCCGTGATTCGGTGGTTGCCGCCGATGACAACCAATTGGTTTGCGTCCAAAGTTCCCCGAACGAGTGATTGGGCGCCCCTCGTATTGATCAGCTCGACGAGTCGAGCTTCAACCTTTCCCAGTCGTTCGGAAGGACGGGATGACTTTGAGTCCAAGTCAATGATGTAGAGATTCCAGAGTCCCCGTCCGGCACGGACCAGAGCGTCAGTGGGAATCCAAAACTGTGATCGAGCTTGATTGGATGACTCCTTTGTGGACGTCCAAACGAGGGTTGCTGATTGACCGACGACGGGTCGATTCGATTGCCCGGAGAAGTCAAAACTCGTGTAGATGAGACGGGTTTGCGTCGTTGGATCTAAACGCGGTTCCATTCGGTCGATGCTCGCCGGAATGCGAAGGGAACCTGCTACAACTTCGAGGTTGACTGCTCGAGAAAGACTCGAGATCTCACTAGGAGGAATGCCAAATCGACCTTCCAGTCGATTATCCAAGATGGAAACGACCGGCGTTCCGGGCGAGATGACGGCTCCCGGATCAAGCCTTCGATCGGTTGCCAGCCCATCAAAGGGTGCTGTGATCAATCCGTCTTCCAGCATCGCCTCCGCCGTTGCCAGGGATGCTTTGGCCTCGACAACGCGAGCCTCGCCTTCAGCGATGTCTTCTTTCCGGGTGCCTTCGTTCAGTTCGTCAAGCTGCGCTTGAAGTGACTTCAGGCGTTCGTCGGCCTGCGTGTAATTTTGCCTGGAGAGGTCGAGGTCTTGGGTGCTGCCCGCATTTCGACGTGTCAACAGTTGTTGGCGAAGGTAATCCGATTCGGCATACTTCGTAGCTGATCGGGCTTCCGCGACGGCTGCGGCTGCGGCATCGATTGTTTGCCGCCGAGGGCCGGCAACCAGTTTTGATAGGACCGCTTCAGCGGCTTTCAATCGCCCTCGCGCGGCTTCGACCTCCGCTTCCGCTTGACTTTGATCTAGCTTTGCGAGGATCTGGCCTTCCGATATCGGATCACCCGCTCGAACAAAGATCGAATCAATTCTTCCTCCTCTCTCAAAGGAGAGCGAACTGGTCTGATAGGTTTCGATGACACCGGAAATTTGGTGTTGGATTGAAGGTTCGTCTAAATCGCCCAACCGCGCAACGGCGACTGGCAAAGTCGAACCTCCTTTCGGTCGTGATTGGACATCGTTGCCCGCGTCTATCGGATCCTGTTGCGAGGATCCGGGTTCTACAGACGTGGTAGGTTGTCCTGTTGCCCATTGGGTAATGATTCCCACGAGAATCAAACTCGTGGTCATCAAGCCCGCCATGGCATATTTGGTTCGGCGGGTCATGATTGGGCCTCGGTGATTCTTGAATGATCAATGGACGCAGACGCATCCGATGCGTCATCGACAGGTTCAGAGATGTTCTTTGCCAAGCTAGCCAGTACCCGACGTCGCAACCTATTGAAGCTCGTGGCGTCGTAGAGTGGTTGCCAATCGTAGCCATCCATCAATGCACTACAATTTCGTCGGATCGTGGCAGCGGGATCGGTTAAACCTACTTTTGCCAAATCAGGGCTCGAAGCTGCGATGTTGAAACCGCCATAGGTCAATGACCACAATGCCATGAGCACATCAGGTGGCTGAACGCCTCGGGGTAAAGTCAAATCACCAGCAGTGATGGCGTTCTCAATAACGCGGCCAAGTAAGTTGAAGCAGTCTCGTTCGCATGTTTGCATCAGGTTGCGTCTGGCTGGTGTAGTTTTCTTCCAGACAGCTTCACTGCGGACAATCGACTCCACGCGGAATAGACCTGGAAAGCGTGCTACGAAGTCTTCGCAAGCGACGCCCACACCACTCATTTGGTCGCGTGTTCGTGTTGAGAGTTCGACCGCATGCTGGAACATGGCAAGTCGAGTTGAACTCGCTTGGACGGCAAGCGCCAGCAAGATCTCTTCTTTGTTCTTGAAGTGGTTGTAGACGGTGCCCCGGGTATAGGAGATCTTCCGAGCGACCGCCTCCATCGACAGGCCGTTGAGACCCGCGTCGGCGACTAGCGGAAGAGCGGTCTTGAGGATCCTGCGCTCTCGATCTCGCAGTTCAAGCTGTTTTGGCGTGGTCATGAATGTTTCGAATGCGGGCCGGGAACAAAGCATTTTGACGACCTGTCAAATGTGACGCGGTGTCATTTTTGGATGATCGTCAATTTTGACGCCGTGTCAATACTTTTTCTTGGGCAGCTTCGCCTTCGGATCGATCCGCGGTGACGCTCTTTGGGGGGCGACGGTTACAATCGGCTTTCAATGTCATCATTTGCACCCGTGGACCTGGATCATGTCTGCCCCCGCCGAAGAGGTTTTTCGCGACCATTTTTTGGAAACCCGATGCAAATTGCTCGATATCGCGGCAAATTTGGATCGACTCGATGCCGCCGATGGAGAGCTCACCGATGAAGATGCGGAGCTGCGAGGCAGGATTGATGACGCTTTGATTGTTTTGCGAAGTGACAGCAAAGATCGCGCAGCACAGATTCAACAAATTTTCTCAAGAACCTACGACGCGGGATGGCGTCGAAAGATGGAGCTCTGATTGATGGATTACATCGATCCCCACATTCACATGGTCAGTCGGATTACCGATGACTACGAAACGCTTGCTCGCATGGGATGCGTGGCGATGAGCGAGCCCGCTTTTTGGGCTGGTTTCGACCGCGGTACCGCGGATGGCTTTCATGACTACTTTCGCCAGCTTACCGATGTTGAGCCGCGTCGCGCTGCGCAATATGGGATCCAGCATTTTTGCTGGCTATGCATCAATGCGAAGGAAGCTGAGAACGTTCAGCTCTCTCGCGAGGTGATTGCGATGATTCCCGAGTTTCTTGAATGTTCGAACGTGCTCGGCATTGGAGAGATCGGCCTCAATAAGAACACGAAGAACGAAGCTACTGTCTTCTTGGATCATCTCAATTTGGCCATTGAGCACGATGAGCTCATCCTCATTCATACACCGCACTTAGCGGACAAGTACCAGGGTACGAGGATGATTCTGGATATGCTCTGCGACGATTCTCGCATCGATCCATCCCGTGTGCTGGTAGACCATGTTGAAGAGCACACGGTCAGCGAAGTACTCGATCGTGGTTTCTGGGCAGGGATGACTCTCTATCCCACCACGAAATGCACCCCGGCTCGAGCTGCCGACATGATTGCCAAGTATCAGGGAGAGCGTTTGCTTGCCAACTCGGCTGGCGACTGGGGACCAAGCAAGCCAACGGCCGTTCCCGATTTGATTTTCGAGATGCGTCGGCGGGGAATGGAATCATCGATCATCCAGAAAGTGGTTTACGACAATCCGATTGCGTT
>JBCCKZ010000295.1:0-6873 GCA_039027135.1 Planctomycetota bacterium | reverse complement strand
GCGAGGTCAGCTGACTGAAGACGGACGGTTGCAGCAGCTTGGTTGGGTCTAATCCAGGCAACTCGAGTTGATGCGTCATAGCGGTCGCGAGCAATCTTCGCTGATTCACTCATCCGCACTCGCTGGATCGAAACGGGTTGGCTTTCCACGGCCCAATCGCTTGTGACTTGCTTTGATGCGGCGACTTCGTATCGAATGCGATCAAGTCTTGCCACGTCTCGTATCAGGCTCGACGTGACAGCGACGATTTCTGATTCCCAATTGCCTGTTCGCCTTAGGCAATTCGCCGCTGCGGAACGTTGCTCTTGGGTTGCGTAGGGGCTGTGTCCGATCGCAAGTAGCGAAGCCACCTGGCTGCGGGTTGGTGCGGAAACAAAAGTCATTGTCGCTATAGCAGCGGAACGTTGTTCTTCGTTGCCAAATAGCAAGAATCTCTCAATGGGGACGAAGGCATCGCTACCGAGGCGTTTTAGGAGCCCCACTAGTCGTTGTCGGTCGGATGTCTTGTCCGTTGAGAGAAGTCTGTTGGTGATGATCGCAATGGCGGTATCGCCGGCTCGAAGGATTGCTCGGGCGGCCGCAAGTTCGGCATCTCCAGGGTTGGCTTTTAGGTAGGTGCCAATAGCTGCGTCGATTCGCTCGGCATTGTTGACCGAGCCGCTTAAAGCACTAACCAATTGCGTTAGCTTTTGGCGACCTGCTTGGTCGATCTCACCACTAGCCAACAGGAGTGGTATTCGATCGATTCCAATTTTGCGAGCCATCGATGCCTGGAGCTCAACGTTGATGCCCTCCAGCTTCAGCGTTCGAATGAGCTGGGCAGCCTGATCAAATCGCTTGAGCCGTGTCAGCGACCCGATGGCCTCGGCTGCTGCGAGCGGCCCACGTCCGGCGGTCTCACGAAGTTGACGCATGATCAGCTCGTTCTCGGACGCCGAGGTACCCGAGAGTTCGGTCTCTTCCTTGAGCGCCGGTGCTTCCACAACGGGCTCTGGGGGAGGATCGGGGAAGACGCGCTGACCCTGCAAATGTGAGCAAATGCTCAATAGTGCAACCAGACACAGACCCGGCCGAAGAAACACACGCATCTGCGAAGCTGGACGGCAATTTCGTTGCTCAAGCCTGGTGGCGGTCGCATTTTGTCTAGAAATCAACAACTGGTTGCCTCGCTCAAAATCGCTCTTAGGGGGACGATAGTTTAATCACGCCCAGCGGAAATGAGCTCGAGTTCTTGAATTCGGCGACCTTGGACTGAATCTTCGGGCGGGGGAGGCTGATCGGCATTCTTCCTAAGCCACTCGTCGAGCTTTTTCCTCGCTTCACGCTTTCGTTTATCGAAGTTTCGGTCGGCCTCCTGAGCATCGAATGAGAGGATCTCGGTCGCGTGCTTCAGCTCGCGTTTCCGCTGCTCATTCTGTTGCCTGACTCGGTCGACAAGGTCGTTCTGACGTTGGTAGGCCGCACGGCGGATTCGAACGTTCTCTTCCTCTTGGGAAGAAGTGCGAACTTGGGCATCGACTGGCGACTTGTCGCTGAAACTGGAAGAGGGTCTCGTGTTCCCCGAGAAAGTCCCTCGGACGACACCCCACATCGTATATCCCAAGATCATGAGCGAGACGCAAAAGGACGCGTACACCCAAACGCCACCACCGCCTTGGCGACGTTGGTCTAAACGCTTGTTTCGTTCAGTCGCTGACCGATCTGAAGACACTGTTTTAGTCCGTAAGAATGGTGGGAAGATTGTTCGCGATTTCCCGGAACGCAGCAACAAGCTCCGCCGCAGTGGTCGCGTGATAATGTTTTCCACCACCAATGTTTGCGACGCTTTGCATACGGCTAATATCGGCATTGGGTCCGAATGTTACCGTGTGGATCTTCATGTTGTATTGGCTCATGAATTCATTGGCCTTTTGAACAGGATCCACGCCGTTGTTGTGCCGGCCGTCGGTCATGACCACCATCGTCTTGGCGGCGTGAGGTCTGGCCGCTTGGTCGAGTAGCGTATCCATACCCTTGATCATTCCCTTGCCGATTCCGGTTGAGCCGCTCGGGTTGATCGTGGGAAGCTTCGCGCTGATGGTCCCGAAGTTCTTGCTCAGGTAGGTGTCCAAACTAGCCGATCCGGCGTAGCTTGACATTGATACCTGTTCGTCTTGAACCGTCCCACTAAGCACGCTGAAGAACTCGTTCACGGCGACCGAGAGGTCCATCCATAGATTGTTTGGCGCTTCTTCGTCGAAGTCGTATCGGTTTTCCCAAACCCATCTTTGATAGGTGTATTCGTTATTGCCGTTGGCGTAGTAGTAGCGGCTGCCATTCTTGCGAAGGATGTTTGCTTCCACGGCAGCATCGAAGTGATTTGTTCGCCATGGATTCGTGCCGGATGGCCAATCCCAAGGAGCGTAGTTCATTGAGCCCGAGCGATCGAGGACCAACGAAATGTCACGATCCACCTGCATCGCAACGGCATCTTGCGAAGTCTCAAACGTTTGAATACTTAGCAATCCAGGGATTGCCATGTCGACGTTCCCCGAACCAGAACTACTGGTTCGCTTTCCGAGGATCTTTACGGAACTGGCATAGTCGGCTCCGGATTCCAAGTCAGCTTGAGGGACTTCTTGGAATGTATAGCGGCCTTCGAGACCGTCATTCTGCACTGTTTTTCCGAAGACGATATCACCGTTGTACTCACTTGCATCAAGGATCAGCGGTTTGCCATTGACGTTGTTCATGGCGGCGAGGCTGACCGCAGCCGCGCGAGCATCATCGATCGACTGAGTTTCGCTCAAGGCTCGGCCACCGGCACGAGCGGCCGCGTCAGTCGCGACCATCAGCTCCGAGTTGGTCACTTGAATGTGGGCCACATTGATGCAGAACGCGGCGAGTATCGCGAGTACGGGGAGGACAAACGCCATGAGCCCGAAAACGCTACCGAGACGTCGGTTGCTTGAGTTCCGGTGCAACAGTCTGGATTGACTAGTCGTTCGATCTAGTTGGCAGTGGGGATTAAACATGGTGCACATCACAGGGTTCTCGGAAGATGATAAGGATCGAGTCGCCCCCGCGAAACGTCGACGTAGTAGAAGCAAAGTAGAAGTGATTAGAGGGTGGGTGGATTACTGACGAAAGAAGCCGGAGTACCGTTCCGTTCTCATCGATGCCTCGGTGCTGAGAATCGGACTTGGGAAGAAAGAGGATGAGATCAACGCAACGGAATTGAGATTCACGTCAACGCGGACTGTGATTTCAGAGGAGTTTTGGTCGAGATCCGAAACGGAAACGTCGACACCTGAAGCCACCATCGCGCTCATGATGTTTCGTGCGAGGTCTTCGGCCTCCTGTTTCGTGGCGCCAGGTACCATGGCTTGACGCGCGGCATAATAGGCTGCGTCCTGTGACAAGTTTCGCACCATATTCAAGCGAGCAAAGTCAATACAGGTCATGACCAGTAGAAACAGAAGGTTAGAGACGATAGCGAACTCAACCAACGCCGCTCCGCGTCTGCGTTCGGCTCGTCGAGCAGCACGACGCCTAGGCTTTTTTACCTTCGTCATGACTTTCGATCGAGATCGCAGTTTATTCATGTCTTTCATGTTCCGCCTCAATCCTGGTTCGCCCACTCTTTAACCATCGTGACGTTGGCGGTGATCGTTAGATCGCCAACCAATGATGACGGTACGAGCAAGTTGGGTGCGGCGGGAATGTTCACGGCTAGCGTGATCGGTTCGAGCGTCTGTCCGTTCGTGAAGCTGCGATTACCGAAGTCACAAAGTGTGTTGGCGTCATAGCTAATGTTCCGCTCGTCCAAGAACTGACGAACTCGATCGACGACGTCTTCGTTGGTGCGGTTTCGTGCAACACCCTGACGACTGCCTTCGTAGGCAGCGAGCACGGCACTTTCACGGAGAAATTGCAACGAGCAGAGATCAAGCGTGCCCAGTGTGAAAGTCAGGAGGACGGGAACCAGAACGGCCATCTCGACGGTCGCTGTCGCTTTTCGGCTGCGACTACCCCTTCTTCGTCGGCGCGCGGTTTCACCAGTATTCTTGGGTCGCGATTTAGCTAGGGAGAAGAGGCGGAGCATGATCTAACCAATGAACAGAGACACGTTCAATGGAAACTTAGGTCAAGTTTTCTCCTCGTGCGGCATTTTTTTTAAGCAAATTCAATTGCTTAGATCAGGTTTTTCCTCTCCGTTTTCATCGTATCTAGCGAACGCAAAATAAGCGAAGGGGATCGGCATGCACGGGAGTAGCAGCAAGAAAAAACGACCGACCAAAACCGAAAAGACGCATGTCAGAATGATGAAGGCAAGCCAAAGCCACCAAGTGTCTCGAAAAAGCCCCAGTAGCGGTTTCATCGCCTTTCGGCTCCCAAATCAGTGTCATTGGCGGCAAAATCAACACTCGTGCTCGAGACAGTGCCTCGGACGACTTGGCGGCCGCAAAATTTGTTAGAAAATACGTCAACGAATCAACCTATCCTTTCACTTAGTCAATAAGTCATGAGTCAATCAATCACGTCGCTGATTGCAACAGGCACAAAACTCTATCTCGATTCAGTCGAGCCGCAGCTGGTCGACCAGAATTTGGCTTGGGGGGCCGTCGGCGCCACCAGTAATCCAGCGATCATTTCGAGCATCGTGAAATCCGGCGGGTTTGATGACCGAATCGAGGCTTTGCTTTCCCAGGGAAAGTCGGATGAGGACATCGCTTGGACATTGACTGACGAGCTCGTCAAAGATGCGCAAGGGAAGTTCCAAGCGAACTTCGAAGAGTCAAAAGGAAATTCGGGCTACGTGTCCTTTGAGCTCGACCCACTGTTGGAAGATCCAGATCTACCTGAATCGCAAGCTGAGCGGTCGGCGAAGTACATTGAACTGGGTAAGAGCTGGGCCCATCTGGGCGGTAATCGCATGATTAAGGTGCCGGCTACTGAAGCGGGTTTGGCTGCCTTGGAAGAACTCGCCGCGGCCGGTGTGACACTCAACGTGACACTGATCTTCACCGAAGAGCAGTACATCAAGGCTCGAGACGCCGTTTGGGCCGGAGCCCAGCGGCATGGCAATTTGGATTCTTTCAAAAGCGTTTACAGCATTTTCATCTCGAGGATCGACGTCTACACAGAACAGGAAGTGGGAGATCTTTCTGAAGATGCACAGGGGCAGGTGGGACTGCTCAATGCCAAACGCATTTGGAAGATGAATAAGGATTTCTGGAGCGATAAATCCTGCACGTTGGAGCAGGAGCTGATCTTTGCCAGCACGGGTGTGAAAAATCCCGAAGACTCTCCAATTCGCTACGTTCAGGCGCTTGCTGGTAGTGACATCCAAACCAATCCACCGGAGACGAACGAAGCTGTTGATCAAAGCGGCGTGGAGTTCACGCGAACTGTCGACGATCTGCCCTCACAACCGGTCCAGGACGAGATCGATCAGAAGCTTGATGTTGCCGCGATGCACGAAACGCTCATGAGCGAAGGCGTGGATAAGTTCATTAAGCCGCAGCGGGCGTTATTAGCGTTGATCGCTGAGAAACGCCAGCAGCTCACTGCGTCTGCCTGAGCTTTGTCGACGTTCGCCGATGCTGCACCGACTGCCGAGGTCTGGACTAGTGAGCTTTCTTCGGCTTTATCCGTGATCGACTATGCCCGGCGACTGCACGGTCGGCCGGGTATGCTTTGGTTCGATTCCGCGACGGGGGGAACGCTTCAGGTAAGCGATCAGATGCTCGATCGCTATTCGTTTTTGACCAGTGATCCGATCGATCGAATACAGATTGATTTGGAGAACTGCGGGCAAGACGAAGGTGATTTTGAGGCGTGCTGGGACATGCTCGAGCGCCGGGTTAATCAACTCCCGCCCCGAGACCGTAGCCTTCCACCAATGCAAGGCGGTTGGGCGGGATTGATTGGATACGAAGCTGGCTGCTTGCTTGAACCGGTTGAGCCGGCTCTGGTTGATGATCTGCCCACACCGGTGATCGATCTGGCGCTCTACGATTGGTGTTTAGCTATTGATCATCGCGACGAGACGATGACGGTGATTGTTCGTAACGTCGATGGGACGACAGACGGGCCCCGCCGTATGCAGGAAGTTCTCGCCTGGTTGTCGAACGAAACGCCGCTTGTTGGCAATGCGGGTGAAATCCGTCCGACCCGAAATGAATCAAGAGATCGAGTAAGAAGCAATTTCGCTGTGGGGGATTTTTCGAACTCAGTTCAGGGGATCGTCGATCGAATCTGCCGAGGTGATTCATTTCAAGTCAATCTTGCTCAGCGGCTTTTGTGTGAAAGTGATTTGCCCTCGTTTGAGATCTACGAGAGTCTGCGGCGTGCGAACCCAGCACCTTTCGCGGTCTGGCTGAGTAGCCAATTTCGCAATCGACCCTACGAGATACTAAGTAGCTCGCCGGAGGGATTTTTGAATGTGCGCGATCGCAGGGTCATCACTCGCCCCATAAAAGGAACCGTCGAAAGACTTGGAGACGACGATGATGCTCGACGTGGGGAACAGTTGATTGCATCGGAAAAAGATCGTGCCGAAAATGTGATGATTGTTGATTTGATGCGAAACGATCTCTCAAGAGTATGCGACGATGGCTCCGTGCGAGTGACCAAGTTGTGTGGTTTGGAGCAATACCAGCACGTGCAACACCTGGTATCCGTGGTCGAAGGCGTGCTCCGGTCAGATGAGAACGTCGTTTCCATGATGCGGTCTTGTTTCCCCGGAGGAAGCATCACGGGGGCCCCCAAGGTGGAAGCGATGCGTACGATCGCCGAGCTCGAACCGCATCGGCGTGGAGCCTATTGTGGAAGCATGGGCTACTTCAGCTCCCCGCACGACGGGGATTGGAATATTCTCATCCGAACGAT
>JBCCKZ010000294.1:0-6885 GCA_039027135.1 Planctomycetota bacterium | reverse complement strand
TTCCTGTTCAAATTCGAAGCCGCGCCCCGCGATACCGAAGAGTTTCGAATCTCCGATTGGGATTTGGCAAGTCGGCTTTCTTACTTCCTTTGGGGTTCCATGCCCGATGATCAGTTATTTCGAGTTGCCAACTCCGGAATGCTACATCGGCCTGAAGTGCTTCGCCTCGAAGTCAATCGTATGCTACAGCATCCCCGTGCGAAGTCACTGGGAAGCCAGTTCGCAGCGCAGTGGCTCGGTTCTCAGCACCTGGGCACTCGCGTACGGCTCGACCCTATCGACAATCCATGGTGCACTGACTCATTGATGAGCGCAATGCGAGATGAAACGGCGTTGTTCGTTCACTCGTTGATTGTCGATAACGAGCCAATCGATCATTTACTGAGTGCGCAATACACCTTCCTGAACGAAGAGCTTGCCGATCACTATGGAATTGACAATGTTCGCGGCCAGACGATGCGAAGAGTCGAGCTCGAGGGATATCGACGCGGAGGGATTCTTGGCCATGGCAGTATTCTGGCAACGACTTCATTTCCTGGAAGAACGAGTCCCGTTGTTCGCGGAAAATGGGTGCTCGAGCGTCTACTTGGTACGCCACCGCCACCCCCGCCGCCCGATGTCAGTGAGCTCGCTGACGAGATTTTAGAAAACGAACGGCTAACCATCCGGCAAAAACTCGCACGACATCGCGAGTCAGCAAAATGCAATTCATGCCACCAACAGATGGATCCCATTGGGCTTGCACTCGAGCGATACGACTGGTTTGGTCGCTATCGGAGGCGCTACGAAAATGGACGGATTGATGATCGCGGGACCCTTCCCAATGGAACGAATTTCTCCGGACTGTCTGGCCTCAACCGTGTACTCATCGCAGAAAGGTCGGCGGATCTTGTCCGACAAGTGACACAGAAGATGCTTTCCTACGCACTAGGGCGTCAGCTGGAGTACTACGATGAGCAAACCGTGCGAAAGATCATTGAAAGTCTTGGCCCGAAAGAGTATCGGTTCCAAGATCTCGTTCACGAGATCGTTCAGAGCTACCCTTTCCAATACAAACGGAGGACACCATGAAACGTCAATTGATTTCACGTCGAACGATGCTACGTGGCGCAGCGGCATCCATCGGCCTGCCTTTGCTCGACGTCATGAACACTCCGGTCCACGGCGAATCACAGCATATCGTTCCGCCGGTTCGCGCTGCTTATCTTTATATTCCCAATGGCGTCGCTGATGGTGCTTGGGGAGCTGACGATGTTGACCATCGGCAAAGGATTCAATCGCTAACAAAATGGATGTCACCATTTGAGTCTCTCAAGAATGAGCTGATTATTCCACGCAACGTATGGACTCCACACGGAAATGGCCACGGTGCAGGAACCGCTACATGGCTAACCGGTGGCAGCTACGACGAACGCAACATCGACGCGGGAGGCCTTTCCGCGGATCAAATCGCGGCTCGAGCAGTTGGCCGGCAAACACTTTTGCCGTCACTCGAGTTATCGCTCAAAGGTCAGGGATATTTTTCCAATAGCTTGGTTCGCAATTCCATTTCATGGGCTGAAACCGGTCCTGTTCCAAGAGATGTTGAGCCACGAGTGATATTCGATCGAATGTTTCGTGGTGAAAAACAATTCGCGGGAGAAGCATCGATCCTCGATGATGTGATGGAATCCGCTAAATCCATGCAGCGAAAAGGAAGCCAAGACGATCGGCGCAAGATCAACGAGTACCTCCAAGCGATACGAGCTATCGAACGTCGAATCGAGTTCTCCGACAGACAAGCCCAACGCCTCAATGACCCCAAAGCAATCGATCGATCTGGATTGAAGGATAGTTTCAAGAGACCCTCAACTGGTGTTCCAAAAGATCATGGCGAGTACATGCGAACCATGTTTGACATGCTTGTACTTGCGTTCTGGTCAGACGCGACACGGGTGGCATCATTCATGCTTGATCATGGACAAAGCAATCGTTACTTCAATTTCATTGACGGTGTTCAGGGCACATGGCATGCTCTTTCCCATTGGAAAGACGCATCAGGGAGAACCGAAGATGATGACGGTACAACATCATGGTCTTCTCCAGCGGTCAAGCGAGAACAGTACAATCGAGTCACCCGTTGGCATAGCGCTCAAGTGGCCTATTTCCTGAGACGCCTCAAGTCGATTCATGAGCCTAATGGCGGCACGCTATTGGACAACTCGATGGTTCTTTATGGTTCCAACTTGGCTGATGGCCATGAACACGACGAGAGAGACTTGCCACTACTCTTGGCGGGGCGTGGCGGAGGCACGATTCGCAGTGGACGAGAACTGCGTTTCCCAAGAGCGACGAGCATGTCAAATCTTCATTTGGCAATGCTTCAACGGATGGCACCGCAAGTTGAGCGGTTCGCTGATTCCGATGACCCCATGGATTTGGATTAGGCGATCGATCTTACCGCCGTTTGTCGTCGTTGCATCCAACCGGTTACCAGAATCTCGACTATCGTTGCCAGACCAACAGCGGCCATCATAGGAACCCATTGCGAACCCGCTTCGAAGTGATAGCACGCCAGGGTTCCCAAGAACGCCCCCAACGGCAAACTGCATAAGAGACGCATGCGTAGGCGGTAGGCGTGATTGCCTAACTGAGCTCCCGAACGGCCATGTTGCCTGGTCGAGCGTGAATGACGATCGGGGCTCAAAGACATTGCTTCATTGAGGCTTTCACGATCCACCGAGACGCGGATCAAAGCACCTTGAACAGCCGTGTGGTAACCAATCCTTCGAGATTCCAGGCGCGCGATCATTGATCTGGCATCGATGGAATCGAACAGCCCCGCTGTAAGCCATTCTTCAGGCCGTTGATCGGATGGATTCGAGGAATTCTTCACGGTACGAAAAGGTCCTTGTCGATCAAAACCAACTCCACTCGGGCAGATCAAAGCAACTACAAAAAAACACCCGGGAGAACCTCCCGGGTGCTTCAAGTATTAACCACAGGTCGACCGCACTCAGCTTTTGTCGGCGCTAGCGGCAGTTTGACCTTGTGCGAGGCCGGGACGAACTCGTTTGTTGATGTCGGTTTCGAGGACACCAAAGACGGATTCGTGACGAGCGACGGACATCTGGAGAGCCGCCAAAAGTCGCTTTGCGGTGTAGAAGTTGAGGATGATTCGCTGCTTGACTTGGATTGGATCCTTGGGAACACCGATCGGTTGTGGATTCAGACCAAAATCAACAATGAGTTCTTCGGGTGAGCCCGTCACGCGGCAAAAATTGGCATAGGTTGCCAATGCCTTGTCATCATGAACCTGAACTTGAACAGGTTGTTGCGATTGAGCTTGCTCCGCAGCTGCCGGAGCCGCAGCGGCAGCGGGCTTGTCAGCAGAGGTATCTGGGGTGGTATCGGCCATCAGTAGTTATTCTCCAAAAGAATGCGTTGCGGTGGCAATGTTCAACGAAATCCCCATGCCTTCACCACAACGGCGTTTAGGACTGAACTCTACCACATGTCGGGGACTCGACAACGTATGACCAAAAAAAACGCGAATGCCCAAATGACGGACATTCGCGTTCGTAGAAAAATGACAAAACCGGACTAGAAAAGAAGAATCCGGGGCTTCACGTGCCGGGCTTTAACATCAAGCAATGTGAGCTCTCAAACAATCGCTCTAGAGCTCGCCCGAAAAAAATCTCTCACACGTCCCGAAAGTGTACAAAGTCAAGTTCTCCTGGCCAAGCCGATTTTCGGGAGGAGTGTCGATTTCTTTTCAGGCTAAACTTGTCCCATGGATTCCAACGAGCCAATCGAAACGCCTCAGCTGCTGCAATTAGGCGATCGAATCTCGATTCTGCCAATCATCCACGGTTCCGGACAGTTCGCCACCTTGGTGCGGCGATGGATGCTCGATCACGATCACGATGCGTTGGCAGTAGCAATTCCTCCTTCGTTCGGACCTCAGATCGAGGAGGCAATCCGGCATCTTCCGAGACCGGCGATCGTCCTACAACAGGCGGAGGGCGCGATTGGCTTCGAAAGGACATCCTGGCAGCCTGACCCGGAAGAGGCCCCGGTACTGGATGATTTTGGAGATTCAGATGCCGAGCATCCTTCTTCCTATGTGCCTGTTGAGCCCTGTCAGGGTGTCATCGCGGGCATTGCTGCGGCTATTGGCGAGCATATCCCGCGGTACTACATCGACCGCGAAAGCGAGTGCTTTCAACCCTACTCAGCCGTGATGCCCGATCCCTTCGCAGTCCGGGATATTTCACCTGAGAAGTTTGCGGCCGCAGTTCTTCCGAGCATTACCCGGCCGGCCGATCGCGAAACTCGCATCCGCTTAATCGTCATGGCGCAACGACTACGAGAGTTGGAGCTGCGGCACGATAAGATCTTGATGATCTGCAGTGTCATTGAATGGCCTTGGTTAAGAGAAGCGTATCACGCCCTGAGTAGCGAAGAACTTCAGGACCATCCCGTTTTGGGGAATCTTCTGCCGATCCCGCCTGAACCCCGTGTCGAGACTCCGAGGACCTACCGGGTGGATCCTCGAACATTTCTGTTCTTCATGGGTGAGTTGCCTTTCATCACCGGCCTGTATGAAAGGGCTCGTGAAGACCTCGATGACGATCGCAATATGCAGATCGACGGCGTGAAAGAGCTCTTG
Source organism: Planctomycetota bacterium (assembly GCA_039027135.1). Taxonomy (GTDB): domain Bacteria; phylum Planctomycetota; class Planctomycetia; order Pirellulales; family Pirellulaceae; genus Rubripirellula. The sequence continues at coordinate 2,234 of JBCCKZ010000294.1, read as the reverse complement.
ATAGCGGCGAGATCCCGATATCGCAACGAGTTTGCAAGGCGAGGACGAAAGATCACCACCTCGCTCTTGTCTCAATGCTTGAAATACACCCGAAACCTTACGTTAATGCATCGCCGGATGACGCCTGATCTGGTGACCATCGTCACGGCCGCCAAACAAATATTGGGCGATGCATTTGCCCTTCAAGTTGCCGAAGTAGCAGCGATCTATGGTCCGCTCGATGGTGATGGCTCACCCACAGGGCAGTTGGAGGCTGCGATCAAACTTGGTGAGGATCCCGCATGGTCGTCTCTTCCAACGCTAACGATGGGGATCGATCAAGCCAGAATGAACAATGATGTGACGCTGGACATCGTCAATCGCCTGCCCGGCCCACCAGTCATGTGGCAACGTGTTGAACTTAAAAAACGCCCGGATGATCAAGACAAAAGTCGTTGGAAGCACCGTTGGAATCCGTTCAGCCAATGCAGTTATCCCCCCGAGGACGATCGCATTGAGAACTTTCGAAGTCGCGTGACCCATCGAGCTCAAGCCATTATCGGAAGCGAACTAGCCAAGACAGAAAAGTTCACCACAAGTGTCAAGGATGGTATCGATATCCGCGACACGCTTCGCCATTGGTACGAGAAACAGATTTATGTCAAAACCGTTCCACCAAGTCGTGGCGTGCTCGACGCGTGTGTGATGCTTTTTGACTGTCCGGCCGACCCACGAACGTACACCTGGCGAACGACTTGGTTTGCGGAGCACAAGGAAGAGTCGACACTGGCGTTCTTCGCGACGGATTTTGCCAGCGAGATGGTGGGACCAGGTATCTGCTTGTCGAACTACGGAGGGGCGATGATGCTTTTTCCCCCCGTCATGATTCCCGATATCTGGCTCGATGATCGCCTCGACTTTACGGAGACTCTCGAGGAGCGTTTGATCGCGGCGGCTTGCCTGCACAGCCGGTCGCGACAGATCGCATTTCTTTCGGGGCTTCCGCCGGGCGGTGGCTTTCGTCGCTTGGCTCGAAGATTCAAGAAGCAACTGATACACGTTCCATTGTCATCATTTAGTGATGAGCAGGTGCAACAACTTCGCATGGTGCATGTGCTCAACGGCACAGAAGTTCGCTCCTATGCGGCAAACTTTATTCGGAAAGCCTGAACATGAAATTCATTTGTGAACTTTCTGGGATCGGCGGCATTCTTGGCATCCCACTGCACAAACGCAGTCATTGCATAAGTGCTTTGTGCTCGCGACACGGTGCTGGAATACTTGGTGGATTCACAGTGAACAACGTGCATCTGTTCAAGCTCATTTTAGTCGCGTTCCTTGTTTGTTTTCCCTACGAGCGTCTAAAAGCACAATCAGTCGTTCAACTTCGGAAAACCGGTGAAACTTGGGAGCTGACTCGTGACGGTGAACCGTACTTCATACGAGGCGTCGGTGGGACGGGATCTCTATCCTTCTTGAAGCAGCTTGGCGGAAACTCAATCCGAACCTGGAGCGTTGAAGACGCCGAAAGAACGTTGGATGCCGCCTACGCCGAGGGTGTCACCGTGTGCGTTGGAATGTGGCTCGAACATGAACGACATGGCTTCGATTACCAAGACCAAGCGAGGGTTCAACAGCAGAAAAGGCGATGCCTCGATTCAGTCAAACGACTCAAAGATCATCCGGCAGTCCTCATGTGGGGCATTGGCAATGAAATGGAAGGCAACGGCAAAGATCCTGCGATCTGGAAAGCAGTGGAGGAAATCGCGGAGGAGATCAAGTCGCTTGATCCAAATCATCCGACCATGACGGTCATTGCTGAACTGGGTGAGGGCGAAAACAAAATCCGAGCGATCGAAGAACACTGTCCGAGCATTGATGTCATTGGCGTGAACTCGTACGGTGGCATTACAACGCTGGCATCTCGATTCAAAAACGCTAAAGTCTCCAAGCCGTTCGTGATTACTGAACATGGACCAGCGGGACCTTGGGAAGTTGGAAAAACCTCTTGGGACAGTCCCATTGAAGCGAGTAGCACGGAAAAAGCAAAGCTTTATGCCAGTGGTTATGAAGCTTCCGTAGCTAGCCAGGCTGGACTCTGTCTTGGTGCATACTCTTTCCTCTGGGGACACAAGCAAGAGACGACCGCAACTTGGTTTGGCATGCTCTTGCCTGATGGGTCCCGCCTCGCTGCCGTCGATGTGATATCGTCGGCGTGGACAGGGAAGCCACCCGCCAATCGATGCCCAGAAATC
>JBCCKZ010000293.1:0-6885 GCA_039027135.1 Planctomycetota bacterium | reverse complement strand
CCGATTGTCGGTACGGGCATGGAGTCCGAAGTGGCTCGCAACAGCGCGATGGTGGTTCGAGCTCGTCGAGCTGGCAAGGTAACCGCTGCCGACGCGACCAAGATCGAAATCGGTAGCGATCATTATCCACTGAAGAAGTACCAGGGTCTCAACGAGCGAACGTGTCAGAACCAAAAGCCGCTCGTCAATGTCGGCGACAAAGTCGAGAAAGATCAAATCATCGCCGATGGTGCCGCGACCTACCAAGGTCAGCTGGCGTTGGGTCGGAACGTGCTGGTCGGATTCATGTCCTTTGACGGATTCAATTACGAAGACGCGATCATTATCAGTGAGGAATTGGTTCGCAAAGACACCTACACATCGATCCACATTGAAGACTTTGATGTGGAAATTCGAGAGACGAAGTTAGGTCGAGAGGAATTCACGCGTGACATTCCCAATGTGTCCGAAAAGGCATTGGCTAGTTTGGATGAGACCGGCATCGTTCAAGTTGGGACCTACGTCAAACCGGGTGACATTCTTGTTGGTAAGGTTTCGCCGAAGTCAAAGACTGAACTGACTCCGGAGGAAAAGTTGCTGCACGCGATCTTTGGGCGTGCTGGCGAAGACGTGAAGAACGACTCGCTCGAAGTGCCCTCGGGCATCGAAGGCATCGTGATCGACACGCAAAAGTTCAGCCGCAGAATGAGTCTGGGTGACGATGAGCGAAAGGCATTCGAAGCTGAGCTCAAACAGAGTGAAACCAGCGGCAACGCGGAAATTGCGAGCACCTTTGAAGCGTTGGTTCGTGATTTGGAAGCCGCCGCCGGAACCAAACTCAAAGACCCCACCGGCACACCGCTGGCCGATGGGCAGGATCCGAAATTTGTTGCCGAGCGTGCTTCGTCCTTCCGGTTTGATCACGTGCTTGATCAAGTCGATGACAAAAAGAAGAAGGACGTCGAAAAGGTTTATAAGGCACAATGGCAAAATGTTGAAAACGCCATCGACGAGCGTGATCGCAAACTCAACAGCATGAAGCGTGGCGATGAGCTTCGCAGTGGCGTGCTGCAAATGGTCAAGGTTTACATTGCGACCAAGCGAGTCATCAGTGTTGGTGACAAGATGGCTGGTCGACACGGAAACAAGGGTGTGATTGCGAAGATCTTGCCCGTCGAGGACATGCCATTCCTTCCTGATGGCACTCCAATTCAGATCATGCTCAACCCTTTGGGTGTTCCCAGCCGGATGAATGTCGGTCAGATCTTGGAGACTCACCTTGGATGGGCGGGTGCGAAGCTTGGTTTCCAGGCACTCACGCCGATTTTCGATGGTGCCAGTGAGGACGAGATCAACGATTGCCTCGAAGAAGCCGGTCTGCCGCGACACGGTAAAATTCGCCTGATCGATGGACGCACGGGCGAACCGATGGAACAGGAAACCACCGTTGGTTACATCTATATGTTGAAGCTTCATCACCTGGTCGATGACAAGGTGCATGCACGAAGCACGGGTCCGTACAGCTTGATCACGCAACAACCGCTTGGTGGCAAAGCACGATTTGGTGGCCAGCGATTTGGCGAGATGGAAGTGTGGGCACTCGAGGCCTACGGTGCCGCCTACATCCTGCAGGAGTTGTTGACCGTGAAGTCGGATGACGTCGAGGGTCGTACGAAAATTTACGAATCGATGGTCAAAGGCGAGAACACCTTGGAAGCGGGCACGCCGGCCAGCTTCGATGTGCTGACCAACGAAATCCGCGGGCTCGCACTGAACATGCAGCTTGAAAAGCGACCGATCTGACGGCCGTAATCGTCGCGGTTGCAGGGCGTTCGAGACACGTTGTTGCATCGCGAAAAAAACGTTCGCCGAGTTAGGCGAACGATCGTCCCAATTGCATGGCAGGCATCCGAAACCTTGCCACTAAAACCATCCAACCAACGCAGCTAACAGCTTACAGCTAGGAGCTAAACGCTATGAGTATTGGCGAAACCAGCAATTACGATCGAATCAATGATTACGCGTCCGTGCGGATCTCGCTTGCCCGACCTCAGGACATCAAGAGCTGGTCGTTCGGCGAAGTCAAAAAGCCGGAAACGATCAACTACCGAACCTATCGTCCCGAAAAGGATGGGCTCTTTTGCGAGAGAATCTTTGGGCCCGAAAAGGATTGGGAGTGTGCCTGCGGCAAGTATCGCGGCATGAAGTACAAGGGAATGATCTGTGATCGCTGTGGTGTCAAAGTGACCCACAGCCGAGTGCGTCGCAAGCGAATGGGCCACATTGAATTGGCGGCACCGGTCGTGCACATCTGGTTCTTCAAAGCCATGCCCAGCCGTCTGGGCAACTTGCTGGCGATGAAGACAAGTTCGCTGGAAAAGGTGATCTACTTCCAGGATTACGTGGTCATTGAAAAGGGCGAAACCGAGCTCGAGCCGCTGCAACTGCTGACCGAAGAGGAGTATCGCGCCGCGCGGCAGCAGTACGGACCCGGTTCGTTCGAAGCGGACATGGGTGCCGAAGCCGTTCGCAAATTGCTCAACAAGCTCGAACTCGTCAGTTTGTCCGAACAGCTGCGTGTTGAACTGGAAGAAACCGGTTCAAAGCAAAAGAAGAAAGATCTGATCAACCGGCTGAAGATCGTCGAATCGATTCGAGACAGTGACAATCGTCCCGAGTGGATGGTGCTCGATGTGATCCCAGTCATTCCACCCGACTTGCGACCGCTCGTGTTGCTCGATTCGGGCAACTTCGCGACGTCGGATTTGAACGATCTGTATCGCCGGATCATCAACCGCAACAACCGTCTGCGAAAGTTGGTCGACCTCAACGCGCCCGAGGTCATCATTCGCAACGAAAAGCGAATGTTGCAGCAATCCGTTGATGCGTTGTTTGACAACAATCGTTGCAAGCGTCCCGTTCTTGGTTCGTCCAATCGGCCGCTGAAGTCGCTGACCGACATGATCAAGGGAAAGCAGGGCCGTTTCCGCGAGAACCTGTTGGGCAAGCGAGTCGACTACTCAGCACGCTCGGTGATCGTGGTCGGGCCACGTTTGAAGCTTCATCAATGTGGACTGCCCAAGAAAATCGCGTTGGAGCTTTACCAACCGTTCATCATTCGGCGGCTCAAAGAGCTCGGGCATGCCGACACAATTAAGTCGGCCAAGAAGATGCTCGAGCGTAAGGATGAGGAAGTCTGGGACATTCTGGAGCAGGTGATCACCAACCATCCGGTGCTGCTCAACCGGGCACCGACGCTCCACCGCATGGGTATCCAAGCGTTTGAGCCGACGCTGGTCGAGGGCAATGCAATCCACCTGCACCCGTTGGTTTGCAAAGGGTTCAACGCCGATTTCGACGGCGATCAAATGGCGGTGCACCTACCGCTATCGATCGAGGCACAGGTCGAAGCTCATACGTTGATGATGTCGACCAACAACGTGTTCGCACCGTCCAACGGCAAGCCGATCATGTCGCCATCACAGGACATCGTGATGGGATGTTACTACATGACTGTCGAGCTGCCGGATCGTAAGGGCGAGGGCATGGTGTTCGCCACCTACGACGAAGTCGACTACGCGTTGGCGCAGGGCATCGTCGAGCTGCACACGAAAATCAAGATGCGGTTGCCCAAGTTCCAAAAGCTAAAGACGGACGATGACAGCGGACAGTACGGTGCCGTGATCGAGACCACGCCTGGTCGTGTTCGATTCAACGAAATGCTGCCCGATGGAATGGACTTCTATAATCGCGCGATGCGTTCGGGTGATTTGGCGAAGACCATTTCGGATTGCTACCAGCGGATCGGCCGTCGAGCAACGATTCATTTGCTTGATGACATGATGCAAACCGGCTTCCGTGAATCGACGCGTTCGGGATTGTCATTCGCCACCGACGATTTGGTGACACCTGATACCAAGCAAGGCTTCATCAAAGACGCCGAGAAAGAGGTCATGAAGCACAAGAAAGCGTACGACCGAGGTTTGATGACGGGTCAGGAACGCTACAACCAGGTGCTTGATGCTTGGACACACGCCCGCGAAGCGATCACGACCGACATGATGTCGGCGATGGAGAACGACATTCGAGAAGGCGGTTGGTACATCAACCCGGTGTTCCTGATGTCGCACTCGGGTGCTCGTGGTGGTATTGAGCAAATTCGTCAGTTGGCCGGCATGCGGGGACTGATGGCCAAGCCAACAGGCGAAATCATCGAGACGCCGATTAAGGCGAATTTCCGTGAGGGTCTCTCGGTGCTCGAATACTTCAGCTCGACTCACGGGGCACGAAAGGGTCTGGCCGATACGGCATTGAAGACAGCGGACTCGGGTTATTTGACGCGTAAGCTCGCTGACGTGGCACAAAATGTGGTTGTCACAATGCATGACTGCGGCACCACCCAAGGCATCACCAAGGGTGTGGTCTATCGAGGTGAAAAGGTCGAAGTCAGCTTGGCCGATTCGATCAACGGGCGTGTCAGCTTGAAGTCGATCGTTAACCCGGTGACCGATGAAGTCATCGTCGAAGAGTCTCAAATGATCACTCCGGAAATTGCCCGGAAGATCGAAAAGATGGGCTTGGAGAAGATCCAAGTGCGATCACCCATGACGTGCGAGGCACCGTTGGGTGTTTGTCGGCTCTGCTACGGCATGGACATGTCCACCGGTGCGTTGGTCGAAGAGGGCATGGCAGTCGGCATCATCGGTGCCCAGTCGATCGGCGAGCCTGGTACCCAGCTTACGATGCGGACATTCCACATCGGCGGTTCGGTTTCGAAGCAAATGGAAGAGTCAGACATCAAATCGAATCGTGTCGGTGAAGTTCGGTTGACGCGAATGAAGGCGGTGACCAACACCGAGGGTCGCGACATTGTTCTGACGCGTAACGGTCAGATCATGCTGTTGGACGAACGCGGCCGGGAGGTGGAAGCCTACGACGTTCCGACCGGTGCGACGTTGATGGTCAAGGAAGGTGATAACGTCGAAGCCGGACAGGTCCTCTGCGAATGGAACCCCTACTCGATTCCAATTTTGTCCGAGGTGACCGGTAAAATTCGGTTCGAAGACGTCGTTGAAGGCGAAACGATGCGTGTCGATCGCGAAGCGTCCGGCAATATTCGATACACGATCATCGACCACAAGGGTGATCTTCACCCGCAGTTGGTGATCGAAGACGAGACGGGTCGGGCGCTTCACGCGCAGTACTTGCCCGAACGAGCGACGATTACGGTGAAGGAAAATGAAGCCGTCAAACCTGGAACGGTGTTGGCTGAAATGCCGCGTGAAACGGGTGGTGTTTCGGATATCACCGGTGGTTTGCCGCGTGTGACCGAGATCTTTGAAGCTCGTAAGCCGAAGGATCCCGCTGTGATTGCCGAGATCGATGGCGAGGTCGAGATTTTGGCCGAGCGAAAACGAGGCAAGCGAACCATCATCGTCCGCAGCGAGTCCGGTATTGAGCGCGAGCATCTTGTGCCGCACGGGAAGCACTTCTTGGTGCACACGGGTGATATCGTGAAAGCCGGCCAAGCTTTGGTAGATGGACCGCTGGTGCCGCACGACATTTTGCGTGTGACCGGTGAAGAAGCGGTGCAGCAATATTTGCTTCACGAAATTCAGCAGGTCTATCGAAGTCAACGCGTCGAAATCAACGACAAACACTGCGAGATCATCATCGCTCGCATGCTTCGTAAGGTTAAGATCGAGAACGCGGGCGATACCAATCTGCTGCCTGGCAGCGTGATGGATCGGTTCCATTTCCGCAAAGCCAATCAAGAACTTCAGGAGTGCCTGAAGATCGCGAATCCCGGCGACACGGACTACACCGAAGGCACTATCGTCACGAAGGATGCGTTCGATAAAACCAACGCTGAAGTTGAAGCGATGGGTGGAACGGCAGCCAAGGGTAAGCGGTGCAAGAGTGCGACCGCGAGCACGCAGCTGTTGGGAATCACGAAGGCTGCCGTGCAGTCAAACTCGTTCATCTCCGCTGCGTCGTTCCAGGAGACCACTAAGGTGCTGACCGAGGCCGCTTTGGCTGGCAAGGTCGACAAGCTGGTGGGACTTAAGGAGAACGTGATCCTTGGTCACCTGATTCCGGCTGGGACAGGTTTCCGAATCTTCCAAGATTCGGAGGTCAATTACCGTCGCGAGGCTCTCGAGGAACTGGCTGCGGCACCCGTCGACGCACTCGAGGAATCGTTTGCGTTACTGGGTGGCGAAGGCGAACCAACTGAGGCTACCGCGTCAACGGAAGGTTGATGACTTCTCGTTAGGCCTCGTCCATCATTAAATTACCGATTTCAAAATGAGCCGATGGGCGATAGCCCCGGTTTCCACGAGAACCGACGCTAGCGCGTTTCGGCTAATTCGGTAGCTTATTTGTGGACGAGTCCTTAGTGTGATGAAGGCATCGCTTCGTCATGAAGCGGTGCCGTTAGGCGGGTTCTTCTTGGATTGACTGGTTCGCAGCGTATCGACGGGCCAATTGGTCAACTGCGTCGGCAACGGTTTGTCGGTATTCCAGCGGAGAGATGACCTCCGCGTCCGCACCCAGGCTAAGCACCCGAGGTAGGATCTCACGCGGATGCGACGCCGGGACCATTAGGGTAAACGTATTGGGTTGATCGGCGTTTGGTTCCAGTGTTTGATTGGGGTGCCAGGGATCTTCTCGCACGTAGGCTGCCGAACGCTGGCCAAGTTGGATGGTGACGGGCGTGGATGAGTCGCCCGAAAAAATGCCAATGCTCTTGCTCAGAAATTTCGACACATCGATCTTGGCATCCGGCTCGAATCGATCATCGGTCACGCTGGCCGCCGCAAACCGATCGAGTTTCCAATTTCGAAGTCGTTCGGTCGGGTCGGAGACTTCCGGTGCCGCGGCGACGACATAGATGCTGTTTTGATG
>JBCCKZ010000292.1:0-6898 GCA_039027135.1 Planctomycetota bacterium | reverse complement strand
TTCGTGGACGTGTTGGTCGCTACAAGCATCAGGCTTACTGCTACTTGCTAATCAATCCTCACAAACACCTCTCACCCGAAGCCACCAAGCGACTACGGGCGATCGAAGAGTTCAGCCAGATGGGCGCTGGCTTTGCGATTTCGATGCGAGATCTAGAGATTCGCGGTGCCGGCAATCTACTGGGTTCTCAACAGAGCGGGCATATCGCCGCGGTTGGCTATGAGCTTTATTGTCACTTGCTCGAAGATGCTGTTCGAGAGATCCAGAAGTTGCCGCCAAGGATCTCCGCGGATACGGATATCGATTTGCCGGTCGAGGCCTATCTGCCTGATGATTATGTTCCTGACTTGCGTCACAAGATTGATTTGTATCGACGTATCGCAAAGATCGACAACGCTGAGTTGATCGATGAAGTTCGAGAAGAGCTCGTGGATCGTTTCGGCCCACCACCGCCGCCCGTTCAGCGTTTGCTGGAGCTCGTCGAACTCCGATTGGATGCAGCCGCTTGGCAGATTTCAACCGTTTCCTTCAACGAACGCTTTATCGTTCTGGGCTACACGTCCAAACGGCGGATGGAACAGCTCGCCGGCCATAGTTCGATAGAGATACGCATTGTGGATAAACGCAGGGCGTATATTCCCACGAAGGAATATGACATGAATGTGGATGCGGCGGGATCGAGTTGGTTGCAGCTTGCTCGTGCGGCATTGCATCTTGGTTAAATAGCGAGCGTATGTTTTGAACACAGGCGTGAGCCGTGGGCCGGATGCGGCGCAGCCGCGTAGGCACCGGGCCAAATCGGTGGGCAAAGATAAAGAAAAAAATTAGGCGAACAAGAGACAAGTGCCGCTAAGTAAATACAAACCTATGCATCAAACAATCAAGCCACTTCTCACCCTGTTGGCCTGCATCATCCTCGTTTCCTTTGCGAAAAAACTCGATGCGGGCGGTGCCGGGACGATTGGTCTCGGAAGCGGCATCAAGCCGCTTTCAAGGATCCAACATGACGAATGGAACGGACTACTTGACCGACACGTCGATGTAAACGGGTTTGTTGACTATCGAACATGGCATCGAGGCGAAGATCGACAGAAGCTCCAAAACTATCTCAAGGATCTTTCAACCGCTGACCTTTCAGGTAGTAGCCGGCAGGATCGATTGGCGTTTTGGATCAATGCATACAACGCGATCACGGTTGAAGCGATCTTGCGAGAGTATCCAACGGATTCGATTCGCAATCACACGGCAAAGTTATTTGGATACAACCTGTGGGAAGACTTCACGCTGCGAGTCGATGGCAAACAGTATTCGCTCGATCAAATCGAACACCAGATTCTTCGAAAGATGAATGAGCCCCGGATTCACTTTGCAATCGTCTGTGCTTCGAAAGGCTGTCCGAGACTGCTGAACGCGGCCTACGAACCCGAGTCGATCGATGAACAGCTTGATGCGAATGCCAAGCACTTCTTCGCTCAATCCCAAAACTTCTCTTTGGAAGGCAGCACCGTCTATCTCTCATCGATATTGGACTGGTTCGGTGAAGATTTCGGTTCGGGTGAAAGCGGAGTTCTCAAGCGTGTCATCTCTGAAAAATGGGTGGATTCTGCGACGGCGAAGCGACTTGCGAATCAACGCCTCAAGGTTCGCTATCGTGACTACGACTGGTCACTCAATGGCAGGTGAAGAGTGAAAAGCTCAGGTGGAAAGGATTCAAGCGTGCTAAAATGAGGTCATGAGAACAAGGCAGGGAGAAACGGTTGATTTCGATCAGGCAGGCGGGCGGCTTCCATTTCAACAGCCGATACTCCGGAGCAACCTACTGCCCAGGTTTTCGATCAAATCCTTGTTTTTCTTGACAACAGGATTCGCTATCGCGGCTGCTTCGTTGCGTTTGGGCGGACGCTCTTCGCCAGTTGGCCTTGCTCTTTCGACGGCCACGATGGCGTTGATCATGATTGCCGCCATCGGAATTGTCGTCTTTTTTGGCGGCTGGATCATTGATCGCGTTGTTGGTTCAGGTTTCGGATCGAAGAAGGCTCGTCCACCTGAAGGCGTTGATGAGTAGACCGATGGAGTGGAATGAAATCGATCGGCTCGCTCGCTTTGGTGGCAGCCGTATGGTGAGCTCTCGCATTGTCTCATGGCTGTTGATGATCATTGCTTGGGGTTGTTCGGCTTCGAGCCATGGGCAGACTCGAAGCCTGCCATCGATGCAAAGCAAAGACGAGTTCCTCTATCAAACGCCGCCGGCGACCATTGGGTGGACCGGAACCCACGCCGTCTCGACCACCATCGTCATAACCGATCAAGCGACGGCGGCGGCAGCGTCGAGCAATACGCAGGCCGCCGTCGGGAATGCAGCGCTACCAGCGCCGTCACAGGTTCCCATCGCCACGTTCTTTATATCGGCCGAAGAGCAGCCCCGCCCCCCTCTATTTCAGATGCGTATCGATGCGACGCGTCCTGCCACGAATACGGCCGCTCGCACATTTAGGATTGGTTTTCAGCCAAGACGAAGATCGTCGATTGCACCAGATCGCGCTACGCAGTCCGTGTGTCTCTTCGAATTTCCCGAAGGGGCGGCAACGGCTTCAGTCATTCATCGACTGCCATTGTGGGCGACATTTGCACATCTGGATATTGGAATCGAGGATGATGATGATCGTCAGATTGGTGAGGTGGGGCAGCTGTCATTTCCGATCGTTGCTTCGATGACTTCGGTTCAGATTTACGACAGTGAGTACGCCAATGATGTTTGGGTGATGGATGATCGATCATCGACGAGCTCGGGCGTCGATGACTGGCGATCTTTCATTCACCTTGATCAGATCGTAGGAACCAAGCGGCAGCTAGCCAACTTCACAAAGAATGAGCAGACTCGAGCTTCGCTATTGACCTGGGTCCACCAGGGAGGTGTGCTTGTTGAGTACGAAGACGGTAGTGAGGCTTCTTCACTTCGCCAGACCTTTCGTCTGACTAAATTGCCTGAGTTGGACTTTGGTCATCAAAGTGTTTTGGGGACGACTGTTTGGGGAACGGAGATCAGTCTCGGCGTTGGTCGAGTTTGTTTCGCTCAATCGGGGGGGCGTCAACTTGACTTGAAGGTGAGTCCGCTTCGCGAACTAGCGTCGCCGATACCCTCGAATATGGTTCGTATCGGAGTTGATCCTGTGATGGGAAGCCCCGGTTATGACCGCTGGCTGATCGAAGGTGTTTCCCAGCCACCGGTTTATACGTTCATCGGCATGCTGACGGTGTTCATGCTCTTGGTCGGGCCCGCTGCGTATCGACTAACGGTCTGTACCGGGCGAGGGCATTTGATGTTTGTACTCGCGCCAGTGCTGGCAATCCTCACGACGGGCACGATGCTGGTTTATGGTGTGTGCGTCGACGGCTTTAGCCCCAAAGCTCGGGTACGTCAGGTGACGTTTCTCGATTCGGCCAACGGGCAGAGCCTCACTCGATCAAGAGAAACTCACTTCGCTCCCCGAGGTGTTCGGGCTCCGCTGCCGTTGCCTGAGGAGTCGGTCTTTATCGATTATCAGCCTGCCTCGATCGGATTTCGATACGCTGTCGCGCCGGCGACAGCAGCAAGCTTCGAACAACGGAGTGACCAGATGTTTCTCAGGCCTAGTTGGTTGCCGGTCAGGGAGCAAAAGCAATGCATCTGGATGGCGCCAGCAGACAAAGCTGGCCAGGTGCGTTTGATTCAAACGGATGATGGATGGCGTCTGTGCAATGAATCGCAAATGACTTTGGTTCACCCTTTTGTGCAAACGCCCGCCGGTCAAACATGGGCATTTAACGAGTCGGCCGTATTAAAAGGACAAACGGTTTCACTCGAACGCGTGCCGGATGATGAACTCTCCGATCGCATGCGTTTGCTGCATGATCCCTTTCGGCCGATTGATTTGACCAACTCACAAACCTTTCGCAATGTGATGGACATGATCGGTGATTTGTTGAGTGGTGTTCGTTCGCAAGAAGCCAACGATGGACTGCTTGAATGGCAATTGTTGGAATACCTGCTCGGACTCGAGACGATGCGACCCGGTGAGTTTTTGGCCTTGGTGACATTGGATCCAAGCGATTGCTTGGTGAGCAATGCAAATCTGGTTCAGAGTGTGGGTTACGCCATGGGAACGGTCATCGTTGAAGAGATTGATACCGCAGCGGATGGGAGCAACGTCGCGCCATGAATGCGCCCATCAAGACCGTTGAAGAACTGGGTTCCGTTGTCACGGCGGCCGGCGTTCATGCGTTTAGTCCCATCGCAATTGCTGTCGAAAACCTTCACCGGAATTTTGGAAACTTCAAGGCTCTGAGTGGCATCTCGTTCGAGGTACCCCGAGGACATGTGTTTGGATTCATTGGTCCGAACGGTGCGGGAAAAACAACCACGATGCGAATCCTTTCGACTTTGGATCTGCCAACGTCAGGCAATGGCTTTATCGACGGATTTTCAGTCGTCGATGATCCAGAGTTTGTGCGATCGCGTCTTGGATTCATGCCGGATGCGTTTGGTACCTATCGCGACATCTCATGCGTTGAGTATCTAGATTTCTTCGCTCGTGCGAGCCGGCTTACCGGCAGGACCCGGGAAGATCGTTTGGATTGGGTGCTTCGATTCACGGGGACTGATTCCATGTCGGACAAGCCGATCGATGGCTTATCGAAAGGCATGAAACAGCGGCTTTGTCTTGGACGAGCCATGATTCATGATCCAGCGGTGCTTGTCCTCGATGAGCCGGCGGCCGGGCTCGATCCGCGAGCGAGGATTGAGCTCCGGCAAATGATTCGCGAGTTGGCCGACAATGGAAAGACTGTTTTGATAAGCAGTCATATCCTTACCGAGCTCGCTGAGATCTGCGATTCCGTGGCGATCATTGAACGCGGTGAGTTGCTTGCCGTTGGCAGCGTTGAGGAACTAAACAGAAAGCAAACCAGCACACGTCGTGTAAGCGTGAAAGTGAACGGCTCAGCAGACGCTGCCAAAGAGGTATTGAGATCGTTGGAGTCTGTCACGAAACTAGAAACCAATGAGACTCAGTTGGACTTTGATTTTGCCGGTGATCTGGATGATCAGGCTGATCTCATCGAGCACCTCGTCCGCCACGGTGTGCGTGTTGTTGAGGTGCATAGTCATCGTCAGAGTTTGGAAGATCTATTTCTCGAAGTGACCAAGGGGCTTGTCCAGTGATTCAAAGATTGTCGTACTGTCTTGGGATGGTGGTGATACTATCGTTTGCGGTAGCCGCGCAAGATGTCGAATCTGCGTTGAACGCTGAGGAGAAAATAGAGCAGCTGATCGATGATCTGGAAAGCGATACTTTCGCCCAGCGACAAGCCGCATCGAAAACGCTGCAAGAGATGGGGCGAGATGTCATTCCCTCACTCAAGGAAGCTCTGCGTAGTGTTTCTCCCGATGCGCGAATGATCATCAAGGGGATTTTGGCTTCGTTGGAGAAGACTCTCGAGCAGGCCTCCGTGACCTCGAGTACTCAGTTGTCCTATGTCAATGCAGTGCGTATTTCTCCGAACAACCGCTTCGTCTATGCGACGGCTTGGAAGACAGGCCGAATAGGCGTCTTTGAGCTGGATGTTGAATCTGCGAAGTTGAAGGCGATCAATTACCTTGGCGATGATTCGACTCGAGGTGCGATTGGGATTAGCTTCTGCAAGGCTAGGCCATGGGTGGCGGTCTCATGCTATGGCTCGCGAAGCATCCAGTTATTTCGATCGGATTTCGAGACGGGCGCGTTGAAGCGCGTTGATGTCTTCGCCGGCGACGCGCTTTCACCCACGCCCGTTTTTCCAGTAGGCAGTGTTTTCAGTCGTGATGGTCGTTGGCTATTCGTCGCCGATGCATCGATTCGCTTTGGAAAGCAGCATGGCGGTGTGCTGATCTTCGAGGTTTCGCCCGAAGGAAAACTCCGTTGGGTCGATACCTTCGTCGGTGATGAAGAGAATCAACTTGGGAATGTTCGCGGCTTGTCGATCGCACCGGATCGAGATGAGTTGTGCATCACTTCCGAAAGGACGGGAACATTGACCATTGCATCGTTCGACAATAGCACGGGGCTGATCAAGACCGAACAGATCCTGCGAGACGAGCAGGATGGCGTGATGGGAATTTCGGGTGTGATGAAAGCCGCCTATAGCCCAAATGGGAGTTTGATCTACACCACCTCGGGTCGTTTTCGTGGTGACAGCGGAGTGAGCGTTTTTCAGCGGGTGGATGATGGGCCGCAGTTCCGGGTGGTTCAGGAGCTCATCAACGGACGAGATGATCTGAACGGGTTTTTGGGCGGCAACGATATCGTTGTCGCTCCGGACGGCCGAAACGTTTACGTTTCAGGGGCGCGTAGTGGCCAGGTCATCGGATTTGAAGCCGACCCGCAAACGTGTAAGTTGACCTATATCGAAACGGCGGTCTCGACGAACACGAATCCAGGACCCGCCGGCATGACGATCAGCGACGATGGCAAATTCTTGATTTCGACCATCGAAAAGGCGGGGGCACTCATCGTCATGCGACGTCGAACGTCGGCGTCGCGGTAGCTCAGACCTCATCTCTAACACAAAGGTTGATCGCACGGCATAGTGTTCACTCTCGCCTAGAGTTCAAAGCAGCCTCTCAGAGCGTTGAGCCAAAGCAGAACACTCACGGCAAAAGCGTCACGCTGTGATGCAAAAAGCTTATTGTGCTCTTCTTGCCTAGGCGGTAATCCACGGGACGACCCAATAAGCGACGACAACTAGAGCCAGGAAGAGTTAGTACAAAAAAAAGAGAAGAAAGACATTTGTCCATCTTCTCTCTAAAGAGATGCATCAATGCTCGCCCTGCTTGATGTCCCCGCCGCTCTTGCGAGTATCAGGACACCAAAGCTAGTTTTCG
>JBCCKZ010000291.1:0-6924 GCA_039027135.1 Planctomycetota bacterium | reverse complement strand
GTCGCACCGGTAATGAGCATTGATTTTCAATCAATGATGTCCCGCATGCGAACGCAGGTCTAAAGAGGCCTACGATGCAAAGCATCGAGTCTCAATACGATCAGGTAACCAGACCTTTCCGGGATCTTTCCGAACCGATTGTCCTTCAACCGACGAGCATCCAGCCGTTGTGGGACGCTTGGGATCGGTCTCGATTGCCAACCATCATTCATGATGGACAGACGCTACCAAACGCTAACTTGTTGACGAGGTTGGCATCGTTGGCGAAAGCGCAATCTGGCCATCCACTACGAATTCATTGGCTACAGCCCAAGGGGTTGCGTCAGGCTCTTGTCCGCTTGACCGTCGAGAGGATCCTTTCGCAGTTCGAGCGTGAACGTGATGCGTCCGACCCGCCAATCGATTTTGTCCCCTGGTTCGGCCCCCACTCTTTTCTGCGGGTGAATGTGCGTGATTCCTCGTGGAGACCACATTTGGTGATCCAAAGTCGCCGGGAACTTTTGCATCCTTGGATGCTAGCGATTGGTCTGTCACTGAAAGACGCTGCTTGATTTGGCCGCTCGTCCATTCTTTCGGAATCTCCATCGAGCTGGTTTGAGGTGATTCCAGAGTTTCCGGGCTGTGACCACGCCAGCATCGTCGTCTTCGGGTTTCAATAAACGCTTATCTTCTGATCAGCGGTTTGAACGCTCAATACGCTCCTAGCGCCCTATCACAGGTCCACTTAGGCCTTAACCTGGACGCCTCAGCCGACCATTTTTGTTCCTCCAACACCGTTAATTGAAGCCAGCCGTGAATGACTACCCTTCGCAATTGAAGATTGGATGGATTGGTACCGGAGTGATGGGACAGTCCATGGCGGGCCATCTACTGGGCGCTGGCCATGAACTCACGGTCATGAATCGCACACCGGCGAAGGCACAAAAGCTTGTTGACGAGGGTGCCAAGAGAGTTTCTACGCCATCGGAAGCCGCAGAAGGCAATGATGTCGTATTTACCATGGTTGGATACCCGGATGATGTGCGTGAGGTCTATTTGGGAGAAGATGGAATCCTTTCGCGAGTCCAGCCTGATGCGATCATGGTTGATCTGACGACCAGTTCACCTGAATTGGCCGCGGAGATTTATTCGCAAGCCAAGGCGAAGAATGGCTCATCAATCGACGCACCAGTGAGCGGAGGTGACATCGGTGCACGCAATGCGGCATTGTCGATCATGGTTGGGGGTGACCAAGACGCCGTGGAACGCGTGATGCCGCTCTTCGAGAAGATGGGCAAAACGATCGTCCATCATGGTCCCGCCGGCGCGGGCCAAAACTGCAAGATGGTCAATCAGATT
The DNA here is from genome assembly GCA_039027135.1 of Planctomycetota bacterium. Lineage (GTDB taxonomy): Bacteria > Planctomycetota > Planctomycetia > Pirellulales > Pirellulaceae > Rubripirellula. The sequence goes on along the minus strand of JBCCKZ010000291.1, from coordinate 5,586 downwards.
CTGGTTGCCGGAACGATGGTCTCGGTGTGTGAGTCGCTCATTTTTGCTGCGAAATCTGGTTTGGATCCCACAACGGTGCTCAAGAGCGTCGGTGGCGGGGCTGCGACGAGCTGGACGTTGGTCAATCTCGGACCGCGAATCATCTCGGGCGATGATGCTCCTGGTTTCTATGTGGAGCACTTTCTCAAGGACATGCGAATTGCCTTGGAACAGTGCGAGCGAATGAATTTACAATTGCCGGGACTAGAGCTTTGCCGGGAGCTTTATCAGAGACTATCCGAATTGGGGCACCACCGAAGTGGAACCCAGGCCTTGATCCATGCTCTTTCCTCGATAAATGAACTATCATGGCCGCCTTCTACATCCAATGATCCCAACAACGTAGCCGACGCGTCTTGATTTCACCTGCATCAGTCTCCGTCATTGTGGGCCTTTTGCTGTTGGTGGTCGGAGGCGAGGTCCTGGTTCGGGGCGCCTCTGGCTTGGCAACGGCGTTCCGGATTTCACCACTGGTCATTGGTCTCACCGTGGTGGCCTTTGGAACGAGCGCACCGGAGTTGGGTGTCTCGCTCAATGCTGCCTACGCTGGCAATGCTGGTGTTGCTGTGGGGAACGTCGTTGGATCCAACATCATCAATGTCCTATTTGTTTTGGGCTCGGCCGCGCTGATTGCACCACTGATAGTCAATCGCGATCTGCTAAAACGCGACCTCCCGCTAATGTTGATTGCGTCGATTGCGTTCTATGTGATGGGATGGGATGGAAAGCTGTCGCAGATGGAAGGAGTCGCCCTTTTCGTTGCGTTGCTCATTTATGTAACGCTATCGATTGTTCTGAGTCGTCGGCAGCAGAAGAAGGCTGCAAGCGATGCCGAGCTGTCGCCGGAAGAGGAGGCGAGCCCGTCGAGATTTATTCTCAACATCGTTTTATTTTTGATTGGCCTTGGGGCTCTTGCTTATGGGTCGAATCTTTTGGTCGATGGGGCGACGACGATTGCAGCCCGTCTTGGGGTTTCCGACACCGTTATCGGCCTCACCGTGGTCGCGATTGGGACTTCGCTTCCCGAGGTGGTGACGTCGGTGGTGGCAAGTCTCCGCGGGGAAAGAGACTTGGCCGTGGGCAATGTAATCGGTAGCAATCTCTTCAACATCTTGTGCGTGTTGGGATTTACCGCCGCTGTGTTTCCAGAGGGGATTCCTATCGCCGCTGAAACAATCGACTTCGATTTGCCTGTCATGGTTGCGACAGCAGTGATCACACTGCCGATCTTCATGACTGGCAATAGCATTACTCGGTGGGAAGGAGGCCTGTTCATTGGATGTTACAGCCTTTACACGGTAGCCCTCATCTTACTGACGCAAACGACGCCTCCGACGAAACCACTGTCAGACAAGTTCTTGGTCTATGGCGTCGTGCCAATCGTGGCTTTGACTTTCGTATTCTCGATGATGCTTGGGTCTCGTGGCACGGCGCCCGATCGGAACGGTGAGGCGGAATAGGCCGCGGCGCTCACTCCAGGTCTTCATGCACCTGAGGAAGTTCCTCGAGAGATTCCAACCCAAAGAGCTCGAGGAACCGATCCGTCGTGGCGTATTTAGAGATGGCACGACCACCGTTCTCTGGCTTTTCGCGAGTCAAGGTTAGCAACCGGCGTCGCACAAGTTGATTGAGAATGGCGTTGCAATCACGTCCCCTTTGATCCTGCACTTCGCCAGCCGAGATGCCGGGCTGGTAGGCAACTAACGCGAGGACTTCAATCGCCAGTTGAGGCAAACGAGCTTCTCTCATCTTTCCCGCGAATGCTGATCTGACGATTTCATTTGAAGCGGATATCGTCATTCGATAACCACCTTCGGACTGATCAATTCGCAGTGCTTGGCTCGCGGTCGAGTAACTCTCGTTGAGCTCCTCAACAAAATCTTCGATCTCAGAAGGCGAAACATCACGCATCAACTTGGCTAGTTCACCTGCAGATGTATAGCGTGATTCCGAGTTTCCGATGAATAGTGCGCCTTCAAGAATGACCAAGGGCGAAATAGCGAGTTCATCTTCAACCGTTTCAGCCTCCTCTTGCGGTATCAATAACTCCTGAGGAATGACGTCTCCATCTTTGTCGAGTGTGCTTTCCTCGCAACGCCGTTCATCAGTTGACGCGTCATTCGTGGCGTCTTCACCACTGACTTGCCCATCCTTAGCATTTTGCTGGGCGAAAACTTCAGCGAAGGCCGTGGTCAAATCCTCAAGGGAGACCTCGGCTTCGTGATCATCGGCATCTTCGTTCCGCTCAGCGTCCATCGCCAATCACATCACACCCATTGTTGCCGGGTTGGCTTGATCACGATCTCAGGGACGTGAGCTCGTGGGGGCAGTGAAACAATCGTGGCGATCATCTCCGCAATATCCTCAGGTTGAAGGATGGAGGCTTTGTGTTCATCACTGACCGGCGTCGGGCGATTATCGAGAATGGGCGTATTAACCTCTCCCGGATAAACGTTAGTGATCCGTACACCCTCGTCTGCCACCTCGTTTGCGGCGGCTGTCCCGAGAGCCGTCATGGCAAACTTACTGGCACAGTAAACGACACCTCCCAACGTGATCGCTCGTTTACCCGCGATAGAAGAAACGTTAATGATTAAGCCATCTTTTCTCGCTCGCATTTCTTCGAGCACCTGGTACATGCAAAGGTAGGCACCAGTGGCGTTGACCTGCATCACACGATCCCAATCCTCTGGTTTCATGGTTGCCATGGTGCGATTGGGAATATTCATTCCCGCACAGTTGATCATGACGTGAATCTCGCCCAGATACTCTTTCGCCTTGTCAAAGAACGATTCGATTGATTGGCGGTCAGCAACATCGACGGCGATCGGCGTAACATTCGATTCGGACTCGGCGACTTCCTGCAGTTTCTCTATGCGTCGCCCTCCGATGACGAGTTTCGCTCCTTGCTTCGAGAGATTCTTAACAATTCCAGCGCCAATTCCGGTTCCACCGCCAACAACAACGATATTTCGATTCACAAATGTTTCCTTGACAAAATCCACCCCGGAAAAACCACCTATATGCATCGGAGAACAAAGTCTGGATTAACCAAATCCAGGTCCGGAGAAGTGGTAATTTGAAAGGTGAAAGATCGCACGGGGTTTGAGGGATTTAAAGGTTGACATCTTATATACAGTTCGTCAGAACAATAGGAGACTAGGTGGGAGTGCTTTCCACCGCTGTTTGTTTCCGCTGGGAATTTCTGGATGAAATCGCTGATGCGTCGACCGGTGCTTGTTCGTGAGTTTCTTTCTCCTGAACCAACGCTGACCTACGCCAGTGATGGATCACCACCGGGACCGGATTCTTGAGCGTCGAAGATGACGCAGCCGTTGGCTGGACGAACGATTTCCTAGTCAGCTCTAAGACGTTGTGAGTCGCTATTTGGGATGAGCTGTCGCAATCGCAGCGTTGGCCATCCAAACACGTTCACTTCGAGCCTTTGAAGGAACGGGGCTCGTTGTACGCTCGCCAAGATGGCGTTGCGAAGCGTCCTAGCATGGATGTTGTTCAGACGCTTAACGGTCATGGAATGACCGATGCACTATTTCGAGGTTGAGGTCTTGGCTTTGTCTTTGCCAGAATTGAGCTTTCTTGCATATCAGGATGATGAGCATCGAGGGCTCAAAGACTTCGAACACTGGGCGAGGGCTGGAAGGATGCCGGCTCTCGCACTTTGTGCGTCATTTGCAAGGAACTCGCATCCGAAGTTTCCGTTGCTCTAATTGGATCGAAATGGGTAGCTGCCCGCGATAGTCACCGTCAGACTGCCAAGACATCTCCTCGGGGCAAACAAGTCGGGTCGATGAAACCCGACGCCGAATGACATCGGCAAGCACGCGTTTGCCTATCGGTTTCCAAACGCTCGAAAGCCAGATACCAAAAAGGTATCGAGCGGTCGATAAAACCGATCCGTTGGGGAAGATGACGAGATCCAAAAAGCCGTCACCGGGATTCGCATTCGGCTCGATCGATAGCCAGCCCGCGTACATTGGCGTATTAAACACCATGGCGTTTGCGGCCGACCAACGTTCTTCAATCTCTTTCCCGTCGGCCGTTTGAACCTGCGCTACGATTTCGAGCATCGAGCCTCGACGAGCGGCGGCCACTCGAGCAGCCGCCGGGATATAGGTCCAACGGCTGATATGCCCTTTCCGATTCATGTGCACTCGGCGAACAACCGTGGCGTCAAAGCCAGCCGTGGCCATGCAAGTAAAGGGGACCCGCTTGTTCTGAGCGTCGATCGTAACACCTAGATCAATCCAGACATCGTCTCCCGCGAGCATCGTCCGAACAAGCTCTTGAGGATCGCGTTGGAAAGAGAAATACCGCGAAAGCAGGTTCTCGGTTCCAAGTGGAAAGATGGTGAGCGTCGGCTGACCAGCGGTGCTTACACCCGAAATTTGCAAACGCTCGATATACAGTGCAATCGTTCCATCGCCACCGGCGGCGATCACCTGATCTTGTTCAAGGTGAGAGGCTGCCAAAAAATCATCCAGATCGCTGACGTCTGAAGAGGAAGTCAGGTCCACCGAATGCGATTGCAGCTTTTCACGAAGAATCGAAAGCTGTTCGCGGCCACGCCCGCTTCCCGATTTAGGGCTACCGAAAAGGAAGACGCGTCGTGGATGTTGTGGCGGCTGAATCGAATCGATCAATTGGAGGGATTGTTCGGTGAAAACGATGGTGCATCGACAGGTGAAGAGCCCAAAAAGGCTGAATCACTCGTGAATTCCTTGCCTTTCGGCAAATTGCCTTAGTTTAGCCAATCATTGCCCAGTTGATGACCTAGCGTTTCGCGACGAAACATCCGTGGAGACTTCCCGCCGAGGGGAGGCTCCGCCATCAACCACCCGCGAACGCCCTACTTCTTCGATCGTCAGATCGTGGCAGTAAGGGGCTCCCCTTCGACGTGACATTCATTAAACGCTACTGGACCGTTGCCTTGCTGCTGTGCATCGTCGGTGTTCACGCTGCGGTGATCGGATACATCCGTAGTCAGGTGGCTGATCTTGCGAAATGGGAAAGCACGAGCTTCAAAGTCGGTGACTTTCGCTTTCAAAACGGAAGCTCTCATGACACGGTTTACCAGTTCGAACTTCATGCGATCCTGGATCCTCAGCGGTTGCATGAGAGCCGCAAGGAGATCATGTCCGTCCAGCCCGAGATCCAAGAATCCTGCGACCAGATGCTCCGACAGGTAGATCCGCAATGGCTCAATGATCCGATGCAGGTCCAACTCAGGCGACGGTTGATCGACATCATCCAACAACATTTGCAGCAGCCATCGATTGAGAAAGTCATTATCCTTCAATGGTTGCGTTTGCCGGCTACGAATTTCCGTGTCGAGGCATTCGCCGGTGCGTAGTTCCGACAGCGTATCGAAGCAGGAGCACCGCAAGAAATCCCAAAAGGTTCAAGATAAGCCCAAGGCGGGCAGCCGAACACTGAGACGAGGGTTCGCGTTCATGGGGGCGACCTGCGCCGTGGCGACGATTGGTTATCACCTCGCCGGCTGGTCTTGGGTCGACTCGATCTACATGG
>JBCCKZ010000290.1:0-6943 GCA_039027135.1 Planctomycetota bacterium | reverse complement strand
CTCAGAGCTTCGGGATACATTCCCGACCAAAAGAGCGTGAAGTCACCGATATGTCGGTTGACCTCTCTCTTCGCTAATCCGACGCGACGCTCCGATTCGACCAAGAGGCCGAACAGCTCCGTCACGGGACGCCCTCTTGAATTCCTCACTCTGGCCGCTGCATCCACCCGGACGAACCTGGTGAGCAAGTCGCTCACGTAGTCGACCACCTGCACATCGGTGACCCCCAGTTTTCCGTGGAAAACAAATTCACTTAGTCCGCAGAAAAAACGGTCCAATGTCGATCGCGAGTCAGCTTCAGGCTTGCTCATCGAGGGTCTCCACTCGGATTAGGAAGGTGAAGGGCGAATGGCCTGAAATCCACAACTAATTTCGGCAATCGCCTATGTCAAGACGAATCTTTTGGCGACTCGAAAACGGTTTCTTCCCCTCCCTCGTTCGCCGATTCGGTTTTCTTCAATTCCATTAAACGCACCTGAGCCTCTTCAATGATTACCGCGGCCCAAATCTTTCCATCAAAGGTCTCAATCAAATCCTCCAGACGCTGCGTTTGAGTGTCCGTCGGCAATTCCCGCCAGCTTGTCATCTTTTCACGCAGCGGCTCCAAGCGGGGATCTTCCGATTCATCCGTATGATCGTTGTCTCGACCGGAAAAAAAATGGGCGAGCTCGAGCAAATCGTTCTCGACTTTTACGTCATCGCCAAAGAGCGTCACCCAGCGAGTGAACGCTTCGCTTGCACCGGGTTCGCCCTCGGTCCACAGGCTTCCCGCGTCAAGAAAGCTATCCTCGGAAGGCTGAAGGGAAGATGCTCCGATGCGTTTTCTCGTTTTTATGCGTCTGACGACGGCGCTGAGTCGGTCCTGCATCAACATAAGTTCGACTTCCGGATGCCGCTCGTCATCGGCGTATTCGCGAAGAAAGATTTTTGCCGCGTCCTGATCGCGATTCTCCATCGCCGCCGTGTACAGCTCATCAGCATTGGGCCCCGCACCAAGCTGCATTGCAACGATTCCAATGATCGTCGCTACAATGGCGACCAAACCCAACGCGGGTAGCCAAGTTGCGGCTGCAGATTGAGACTCAGAGGCGTCGTCAAAAACTCGGCTCCGCAGTGGCTTGTCATCCACTGTTTCAAAGTGTGTTTTCTGCTCAATGGCCTCCTCTTCCGATGCAAAGCCTAGCTCGTTGGTCCCCGGCTCCATGTGTCCGCGATGAACGACAGATGGATTGCTTCTTTCGCCATGATTCTCAGCATCCGCGTTTTTTTGACTGTCTGTATCGAGAGCCGTGCGATTACTTCCAATGTTGAATGGGGCAATGCCTTTGGCGGCCTGATTTCCGACGGCGAAGGTAACGTCGTTATCGCTTCCATGCTGTCCGGTCTCCAAGGTCATCGCTTGCTCGGATGCATAACCTGGCGCGATGGTCTTAGGCGAATCGACCATCGTGCCGGCAGCGCGAAGCGACTCACTTATTGCCTTCAATCGGTTCATGACAACGAGTGCCGTTGGCGGGCGCGTCTTCGGATCTTTCCTCAACAACTCGCAGATCAACTCACGAAGTTCAGCGGGTAGGTCCGAGTCCAAATTCAACTCGCGTAGATCTGGTGGCTCCTCGCGTTTAAGCTTGGTGATCACATCAGTGACGTTCTTGCCTCGAAAAGGTGGTCGACCCGAAAGGGCCGCGTAGATCGTTGATCCGAGACAGTAAAGGTCAGTCTTTGCATTGACGACGCCGCCATTGGCCTGTTCGGGCGCCATGTAATCAGGTGTCCCTAAGATTGATCCCGTGTAAGTCTGATCCGTCGTGTCCCCAAAAATCTTGGGAATGCCAAAATCGACGATCTTGATAGGCCAATCCTCGTTGCCGGTCAGAATAAGATTCGCTGGCTTCAGATCGCGATGGGTCACGCCGATGTCGTGGGCGTGCTTGAGCCCCGAACAAATTCGAATGGCCAAATCAATGACCTGAGGCCAAGGAAGCCGTTTTTCGCGACGAATGACTTTTTGCAGCGTCTCGCCTTCGATGAGTTCCATCGAATAGAAAAGGATGCCTTCCTCCTCGCCATATCCAATCAATTTGACGATCGAGGGATGCGAAAGAAGCTTCAACGCCTCAATTTCCGTTGCAAAACGTCGTCGAAATCGAGGTTCCTCCGAAATCGTCGGTGAGATAACCTTCACGGCAACATTCTGGCCAGTTTTGACATGTTGACCGGAATAAACGTTCCCCATCCCGCCGCGGCCCAATAGCTCTCCGACTCGGTATGGCCCCAAGTGTTCGAAAGTTTCACTCATCTTCGTTTCGAAGCCTTAGCAGCTTGTTGTGCGATTTGTTCAATCCAGGTCGGCTCTAGAATCATAACCCGCCACGTTTACCTGGGACGGTCTCATGCCCTTGCCAATGCAATGAATTGTGACGCCATCTCAATTGACGCAGTTACATCGGACACGTGATTTTTGATTATCTGCCAATAGGTGCGCATCACTACTCAAGTTTAATGGGAATGACCTCGCGATGAACCGTACAACGCTTTCTCGCCTGACATTTCTCCTGGGCGGCATCTTTCTACTTTGGCTCGCTGGTCCGGCGTTCAGTCTTGCACCACTGGCATGGTTTGCCCTGGTTCCCTGGTGGCGTGTCATCAACGAACAAACAAGCTCGTGGAAGAGCGACCTGGTCGTTTGGTTTGCATTCGCCATCTACTTCATTGTCAGTCTCGAAGGGATCCGCCATGCCCATCCAGCGATGTACGGATTTTGGTGGTTGCTCGCGGTCTATCTCGCCTTTTACCCTTTTGCGGCGACTCGCCTAGCTCGATATCTCAAACCATCCTTTGGACTTCTCGTTTCAGGTCTGGTCTCTTGGTCGGCAATGGAGCTTTTGCGAGCATACGCCCTCACTGGAATCTCCGTACTGACGCTCGCGACGACGCAAACTCCGTTGCCCATGATGACCCAGCTTGCCGACATCGGCGGTATCACGCTGGCGGGTTTACCGGTTCTGCTGCTGAACTTCATTGGATATGAGCTCTTTTCTAAGTGGAGACAAACAGAAGTTCAGTCGAGCAGATTGAACATAGTCGCGGCTTTGCTCTTGATCGCCTTATCGTTGGGATATAGCTTTATCCGGACAAGACGAAGCGAGGGCACTGAGTTAGCTTCCTTCGCATTGGTTCAGCGTTCCGAAGCGATTGACTACGGCCTTGATCCGGCTCGTCAACGGGAGATCTTTGCGAGCTACGCTCAGCAATCGATCGACTTCATCAATGCGCAATCGGAACCAGTTGATGCGATTGTTTGGCCAGAATCGATGGCTTCAGGCGGCCTACTTTGGATGAGCATCGCCGACGACTTTCAAGTACCAGAGGTCCTGGCTACCACGATGTCGGCGGAAGACTTCGCCAACGAAGTCCAACGAACGCAGGAGTTCGCCACCAACCAAGTACGTGCCTTTAACCAGGCGATCCAACATGAAACCAAGCCGCATTGGGTCATGGGATCGGGACACCAACGTTTTGCAAAAGAGAGTCAAGTCCACAGCGCGCTATTGCATTTTGGACAAGAAGCCGAGCTTGCCACCAAGTACCACAAAAGGCATCTCGTGATGTTCGGTGAGTACGTCCCTCTCATTCCTTCAATCCCATTCCTCAAAGAACTCATACCACCAGGCCTCGGCGTAACGCCCGGCGAATCACCAGTGCGATTTGATATTGCGAATACACTCGTTGATGCAAATATCTGTATAGAAACGGCCGTCGAACGGGTCCCCCGAAGACACCTTTCGGCCGCCGGCCTGCCCTGCGCGGACATCTTGCTCACCGTGACAAATGATGGTTGGTTTGAAACGTCCAATATGGCGGAACACCATCTTCGAATTGCCCAATTAGTCGCCGTAGGTAATCGAACGCCTATCCTATCAGCCGCCAACTACGGACCAACAGCTTGGATCGATGACCTGGGTATCGTTCGGAAACGACTACCCATTGGCACGAACGAAACACTATTGGTTCGACCAAAGAAGTCCACCTTGAGCAGCCCCTATCAGGTCGTCGGCGATTGGCCCATGACGATATTCCTGAGTTCAACGATCGGATACTCGATCATTAGAAATCGCCGTTCGTTGGCAAACGCGACTTAAGGCTCTGTTAAGGATTACTTGCCCTGGCTATGGGCGAGTCTTCATTGGCTTCATTCTCAGATCTGACATCTGGAATCTCAGGACAAGACGCAGTGCCGCAAAGCCTAACGCAAACGACCTTTGCGTCTTAGCGTCCATGCGTAAAACTCAAATCACAGTAGGGAAGTCGACAAGTCAAACAGGTGGGGCAGGTTGCTGCCACGCGCTCATGCCACCGTCAACCAATATTGTTTGACCGTGCACGTGTCTGGCAGCCTCCGAAAGCAAATACACCACGGTGTCTCCACACACTTCTGGCCCAGGGACCTGACCATTGGGGGTATGCAGCTTCATCCACTGATTGATCTTTGAATTGGTTTCCACGACTTGAGTCAGGGGCGTCACAACTAATCCCGGTGCCATCGAGTTCACTCGGATGCCGTGAGGTGCCAGCGAGACACAAAGTGACTGCACCATCGAAGCCACCGCTCCTTTGCTGGAATCGTAGGCAACGTGGTCGGGCTCGGCCAAAAAGCCATTGATTGAACCGGTAATCACAATACGACCTTTGACGCCGGCTTCGATCCATCGACGAGCAAAGGCCTGGACCATAAAGAACGTGGATGTGACATTCAGATCGAAGGTCTTCTTAAAACGATCCAAATCCATTTGCAGGAATGGCGTATCGATGAATGTTCCAGCATTGCAAACGAGGCAATCGATTGTTTCGCCGAACCCTTCTGCCGCCTCAAGAGCCGATTTCATGTATTTATCTGGCGATGCCGTCAGGTCGGCTTCCCAGAAACCAACACGAACGTTCGCCAACATGCATCTCTTGATTACCTCCTCCGCAGAACTATCGCGTTTGAGTCCATGAACGATTACATTCGCGCCGGCCTTAGCAATCGAATCAGCTATCGAAGCCCCAACGCCTTGTGTACTGCCCGTCACCAAAGCAGTCGAACCTTCAAGGCTGAACGGACTCTGCGTTTGGGGTAACACTAACGCGTCGCCTTTGCCGTCAGCTCAAGCCCGGGCCTTTTGGTGAGGTGATACGCTTTTGCATCGCCTTCAGCCACCGTCTTGTCGAATTCACCACGATAGATCACCACGCGATAATTCAAGTCGAGAGATTCGCCGGCATTGAGCGTGATTGGTGGACGTCGTTCGCCACCCATGAAATGATGCCTGCCAAAAGGATTCGCGGCAAACAGGCCATAGGTCCGAACGTGCCATCGAGTAGGGAATCCATAGCTAGAGGGATGATTGTGAATCGTGATTCCGACTGACTCTTCATTGCCAGTGTCACCGCTCACACTTCCGCTGTAATCGACCCATGGAGAGCTCTTGCCCCACGCTGCTTTGTTGTTGAGGCCTTGTTCGTTGGTGATCAGTCCACCCTTTGACGCGTCGACTTTCAAAGTTCCGGGAACTCGCATGGCGAAGGTGCCTTCTTTGGTATCGCCAAATCGGACTTCACCCTCGGTTGCCATCAAGCGGTGGTCGCAATCGATGATTCGACGTCCGTCATCGCGAAACGTGTAGCGTCTTATGTCTCGCATAATTACTTGACCACTGGGATCGACCCATTCGTTCTCAGTTGTGACGGTCGCGTGGTCCTCCGTCACATCGGTTGACTGGTCATACATCCGAATGGTTCCTGTCCCGTCGACAATCGACCAGTAGTCGATGCCATTCACTTCCCCATGAGACAACCAAAGAGAGCGATGATGGGGGTGATCGTCCTTTTCATCAGCGGTTGCCGCTTTCATCGGATAACCGCGAGTCATCGAAAGCTCGCCTTCTGCGTGCACTGGATAGAGAACAGGAGCGCCTCTCACATCAGCTCGAAAGCCCGCTACGACCTCGTCATCCAAGCGAACTACCAAGTCTTTTTCGCTTCCCACCTTTTCAATCGCCCACCCATCAGCATTCGCGTTTGTTGCTATGAATGCCGAAACGAATACGACGGTCAATAACATCGCCACTTTTGGCATATCGACAACTTTCTTGTTGGGTGGTGAATGCGGGTAATGAGCCTTGATTTCGATTCGAGCAGAGCAAGCGAGGGGACACTCAGTCGCGTTTTTTCCTTCGATCCGAATCGGTTCGACATTCTACTCCCTGCCGCGATGCCGTGCGTCGCGGCCATTCATTGCGATGGCGGGGGACTTCGCCAGATATGACTCGTTCCCGTTAAAGCCTCCAAATCATGGAAGTAGTTCGGATAGGTCTTTGAGGTGCACGACGGGTTTGAAATTTGGACCCCACTTCGACGCAACCCGGCCAAAGACAAACTCATCGCCATGCGATGGTCGTGGTAGGTATCCAAAATGACACTTTCCTCACCATCAGGCGTGTTAGTTGGATGGATTGTCAGACCGTCTTCGTGCTCCTCGACAACACCGCCCAACTTTCGAAGTTCGCAAGCCAAGTCACCAATGCGATCTGTTTCTTTAAAGCGATTGTGAGCTACCCCGCGAACACGCGTCGGTCCTTCGGCGAATAGAGCAACGATCGCCAAGGTCTGTACCGTGTCGCTGATTGCATTCATATCCACGTCAATTCCTCGAAGGGGCCTTCCTTCAACGGTGATGCCATCGGACGCTTCGGATACGTCACACCCCATGCGACCGAGGACGTCGACGAAACCCACGTCACCTTGAAGAGCTTGACGCGTCAGACCACAAACTTTGACTTTACCACCGGTGATTGCCGCTGCCGCCCAAAAGTAGCTAGCCGCCGACGCATCCGGTTCGATCACATAGTGTGTCCCGGTGTATCCGCCGCCGGCAACAATCGAAGTCCAACCTTCGCCGATT
>JBCCKZ010000289.1:0-6951 GCA_039027135.1 Planctomycetota bacterium | reverse complement strand
TCGCGGTAGCAGCAAAAGTAGCACGAAGCGACCGCTGCTCAGTCGTGCTGATAAGTATGTCCGTGATCGCTATTGTGGGACATGTTTGCGGTAACCTCTCCGCTCCCCAAAGAGATCGAAATGTTTACTTGGAAACGATTGGCCGAAATGATCTGCTGCGGAAGACTGTCTAGGCTAAGCGCGAAGCGGGATGAGCTGCCCGGCGGATCCTCGGGCCTTGGATCCGCTGCGAAGGCGGACTCAAACTCAATCGAACCTGATATGAATTTTGCGTCCAAGGTCATTGCGGCCAGAGGAAAAGGACGATGGGTCTCTCGTTCTTGGACGTAGATGACGATTCGCCGACGACTCTCGTCTAGTGTGAACTCAAGCCGAAAACCGGCGTCTTCATCAATTTTGAACATGTGGCCACCGTGGTGGCCGTGTGGTTCGATTGACCTGTCTTGCCTGACCTCAGTCCTGCGGATATAGCCAACCAACAAGATAAGAGAGACGCTAACAACGAGCAGTGCGATGAGGCCACGTAAGCGGTCAGAAGTCAAGAATCTTCTTCCCATCATCACGCTGACTGAGGTTCCTAAACACGACCTCGTCGAGCTCCTGTCGAATGAAATGCACGGAGCCATCAGCGAAAAGGAAATTCGCCCCGCCGTGATGATAACTGCTGAAGTTGGCAGATCCCCGTCCGTTGCAGTCGATGTTAGTGCTCACGGGAGGATCGTTAATGGGATAAAAAGCTGTCCCAATCACCATTTGGTTGTCGCCGAATCCGCATCCTAGCCATGAGTTTCCGCCGGCCCAAACTGCCGCATAATTTCTTATGGAGCGTTCGCCGATTGCCAAGGTGAAGCTAGACCCATCAAACACATCGGAGAATCTAACACTCGAGTTTCTGCCGAATAGTCCATTTCCCTCGAAGTCTTCGCTGTCCCAAGAGTAACGCTGAGTTTTCCATTTGTTTCCAAATGATCCGACATAGTTGGACTTCGCAACTCTGATCGCCATTGGGGCACCTCCACCATTCGGTGGTGTGAAGATGTGCGCTCGATGGGAATCCTCTTGGGTCAAAGAGCTTGACCCTGAGGAAGCCGCAGGGCCGGACACGATGATCGAACGATAGGCGTGCGAAAGGTCATCTCCCGGATCAGAAGGGCATCGATAGATACCGATACTTGTCTGTATCAGGTGAGCATTCGCGAGGTCTGATGCGATTGCATCAAATGATCGCCGGCTCGTATCGAGTCGTTGAGACAGTGCTTGTTTTTCGATGTAGGGCAGCAGTAACGCACCCCACCCCCAGCTTTTTCCATCGCGGCCGCGCTCCAAATGAGCCAAATGCCCCGCGGGAAAAGATGAGTGGACATTGTGATAAGAGTGCAAACCAATCCCGATTTGCCGTAAGTGGCTTGAACACTGCATTCTGCGAGCGGTCTGTCTGGCTTCTGAGACGGCAGGAAGCATCAAGCCAATTAGAATCCCCACAACGGCGATGCTGACAATCAGCTCGATGAGGGTGAAGCCCTGTTGGAAATGACGCTGGCTAAACACTCGTTCCCTAACGCTTATCAGTCGCGCGAGCATCGCTCGCACTATTAGCTTTCGATTTTCACCAGATCGGCTGCAGCAATGGGTACATTCCCGTTTACTCTCCAAGCAATACGATACACGCCCAAATTTGCAGATGCAATGATTTTGCATTTGCAAATTTATTGTGCGTCGGTGAGTCGAATCTCCGTGTGGAGTTTGCCTCGTCGTATTGTTTCCTCATCTGAAGGTTGGGTTCTGGCGGCTCAAAAACCTAGCGAGGCGATCAACGGCGAACCCCTAAGTGATGGCTACCAATGGCTGGCTCGGCAGCGGCAGTTTTCATTACAAACGCGAAGACGCCGAGGTCGCCTTTGGCAAGTTGGAATTGCAAACCATCGCCGGACTGACGCTTGCGGCGTCGCTGGGCCCTAAGATTCCTGACAACGTTTATCGCAGTATAGATCGTTGTTTCAAAAGTCGTCCGCATCGACGTACGCTTTGATCACTGCGTCCTCTCCTTCAACCCCTTTGATCGAGTTGCCATGTTCCATTCCGAGCACGCCATCGAACTCTCTTGAGTAGATGTACTTGAATAGGTTCCTGTAGTTGATTTCGCCGGTGCCAGGCTCTTTGCGACCAGGGTTGTCGCCGCATTGGAAATAGCCAATCTCATCCCAGCACTTTTCAATGTTGGGAATCAGGTTGCCCTCAGTGATCTGCTGGTGATAGATGTCGAACAAGATCTTGCAGGAAGGACTGTTGACAGCCTTGCAGATCGAGTAGGCCTGCGGCGAACCCTGCAAGAAAACCCCTCCATGATTGGTGAACCAATTCAGCGGCTCAAGCACCATGACCAGGCCGTGTGGCTCAAGAATGTCCGAGCATCTTCTTAGCAACTCGATCACGTTGGCGGTTTGATAGCCCATTGCAAGCCGGTCCCGCCCCGTTTCATCGACGTTGCCAGGGACTACAGTCATCCATTTTGCGTTGACGCGTTTTGCAACATCAATTGAATCTCGTATGTCCTTGAGCACTGCGTCCCAGACGGCTTCGTCTTTGCGAGCGAAGGTGAGTTTTCCAGTCGATCCATGGGCAACGAAGACGCCCATCTGCATGCCAAGCTGATCCATGGTTTGGCCGATCTTCTCTTGAAGGTCGACCGAGCGCTTACTCAAGCGATTGTCTTCCCAGGCGGTAAATCCTTGATCGGCAGCAAACTTGAGTTGGTCGATGGGATCATCGCCTGCGGAGTTCTTGAACATGTTGAAATGCGGCGCGTACTTCAACTTGAACTGGCGGGGGACTGGCGTTTTTTGCGTGTCTTTGGATTCCGCTCGAGTCGCCGAAACCGCGGCGGCTCCCGTTGCCGCGCTAGCAGCAATAAATTGACGGCGTTTCATGATCGAGAACTCTCTTATTGAACTATTTGTACGAAAGAACCAAGGGTCGACTTTTGGCTTCATCAAACCTAACTGCAGAGCCTAGTCGAAAACTGATCAGCCGATGGATGCAGTGCACTGTTTGACGAATGGAAACCGGGCGGAGAGAGAGTCAGACATCAGTCGTGCGAAGTACCCAAAGGACTGTCCAGGCTTGTTGATCGCTAACCCATTTTTCTTTTCATGGGCTCGCTCAAACCAGCAGCCCGTTAAGTCACGTGTTTTGAGCGTCTTGTAACGGAGCCGATTGGAGAGGGGGGGCGATCACTCGGAGCGATTTCGCATGTGATCCGCCGTCCGGAAGAAATACATCTTTAGCTGCGTTACAAGCAAAGGATCTTTGACCAGTTCGTCAATCGCCCGATTCATGCACAACAGCCATTGGTCTCGTTCGTCCACTCCAATGGGAAAAGGCAGGTGCCTGGCCCGCAGCCTTGGGTGACCATACTCCTCGATATAGAGTGATGGTCCTCCAAAAAAACCGGAGAGAAACTTGAATAGCTTATCTCGAGAATCTGTCAGATCCTTCGGATGAAGTTCGAGAATCGGTTTCGTCTCCGGCAGTTCCGACATAAGATCGTAGAATCGATCGACGATCCGGCGTACGCCATCAGCTTCACCAAGTTGCTCGTAGAAAGTAGGAGGGCTATTCATCGATTTTAGGTTTCGGAAGCTGTGAAATCTGTTGATTCGCAAGGAATCGTTGGCTGTTTCCTTGGAATAATGCAGCTCAGCGCAGTAGGAAGCCATTCGGATGGAATATCCCAAATCGGATCTGGCAGTCTGGCCTTAGCTGTCGAAACTCTTCGAGGTCTTCTGAAGATAAGCTACCAGTCTCGTCAAGAATGACCTGCTCCAGCGTTCGTATCTTGGCGAGACTACGTAGGCCGTTAAGCGAAATTTGGGGTGCGAATAGTTTGAGGTTCGTGATGGACGTTGATTGAGCCAGGGACGCCATGCCGGCATCGGTAACAGCGCTTGCATCTATTTCGACCTTCATCAAGGCTGGCAGGTTGGCTAAGGCAACCATCGCATCATCGTCCGCTTTGAGTCCGATGAGTCGCAAGTCTTCAAGCAAAGTCATAGCGGTTAACGATGAGAGATCGGTCGTTTGAAACTCACCTGAAAGACTTAGCGAAACAAGTTGCTTGAGCTCACACAGTGCCTCCAGTGAGTCTGCATCGATCTCTACGTTTCCAAGTGATAGTTCGATCAATTCAGGGAGTCGGCCAATGCTTGCGAGCGTTTGGTAGCCGATCCCCTCGCAGCGAGCTATCCCGAGAGCAAGTAGTTCATTCAGGTTGCCGATGTATGAAAAGTTCGCGTCATTCGCATCAGAGTCGGAAATGCCTAATGCTTGTACGTTCGCATGGGCTGCCAAAACGAGGATGTGTTCATTGCTCACCCAGGGCCCCGCCAGCGTTAGGCTGATCAATGGTTTGTGATAGAGAAGAAGCCGCAAACCATCAGCGCTGATCGAAACGTTACTAAGTACTAGGTTTTGTAGATTTACGACACCCAAGATTGAGAGGACAGCATCGTCATTAACTGCACTGCCAGTAACAAAGAGATCCTGAAGATGCGAAAGCGAATGTAGCGGCAGCAAGTCGCTACTTGTTGTGTTGGGCGATAGCAGACTAACGTCGACGACAACGTCGTCTGGAACTCCAACAGGTTCCGGCGTCTCCGAGATAGGTTGATGGATGTTGGGCCCGGGACCATAGAGTACGATCGCTCCAGAGGCTTTTAACTTGGCAACAGCTTGCTCCTCTGATTCTCGGCTGATGCTGGAGCCGCTGCAGCCTACCAAAACCATTGTCACTACTGCGAGGATCGCTTTGATGAAGACAAGCAAGGATCTCATGTGAGGCCTCCTCTCGGAGGTAGGCGGAACGTCATTGATTGTTTGGGAATGTGTCAATGAGCAGAAATACGCTTTACAACTGTATTGCCTTCAAGTTGGAAAAGGCGAGCCAAGTCAGAGCATAAAGATAGGGCTAATCGAACTGAAAAACCACAATGTTCGTTTTTGGAAGAGCCAAATGGCCGCCAACCAGAGGACGTTCTTTCGAAAAGCTGGACTGCCGTGCTCTGGCAGGTCATGATACTTGGTTCAACGAATAACAATCGATTCCAACTGAGCTGACTTCGATGCCTGACAACCCCATACGTGTTACTGCCCCGTCTATCACATTTGTCGCTGCATTACTGGTTGCAATAGCCACGATGGTGCGAGCAGAGGAACAGCCCGCTTCGGCCTCAGATAGTCAACCCGAATTGATAAGAGTTTCTGGTGTCTTCGAATCCTTACGTCAGTCAGAAGTATCTGCCAACAATGAACAACTCACCAATTTGAAGATTGTCCGGGTACTCCCATTCGGAACGGCAGTTGAAGAGGGTCAGTCGCTGGTTTGGTTTGAGGCAGAGAGCTTGGCAGACAAGCTGCGCGAGGCGGAGACGGAGCTTGAGCTGGCTCGGATCGCACTTGAAGCCGATCAATTTGACTTCCAGCAATTCTTGAAGCTGCAAAAGCTCGATCGTGAGAAGGCGAAGAGAAGTCGGGACGAGGCTCAGCAGGAATTCGACAACTATCAACGCATTGATCGTGAATTACAGATCAAGCAAGCCAAGAACAGTCTTGAATCGTCCAAGTTCTCTCTTGATAGTGCGACCGAGGAATATCGCCAGTTGGAGCAGATGTACAAGGAAGACGATTTGACTGAGGAGTCTGAGGAGATCGTTCTTCGCCGTGCAAAGTACGCGATGGAACGAGCGGCTTACTCGCTTGAACGCAGCCATATCCAAACCGAACGCACGATCAAGCAAACCGTTCCACGTAATGATGCTTCGCAGGAAGACACGCTAGCTCGAGCATTGCTCGCCTATGACACGAAGATGCGTGAAATGGACGGCGAAGCGAAGAAACGCAAGCTGGAACTGGAACGAAAGGAAGAAGCATTCAAAAAGCAATCCGAGAAGTTCAAGGAAATGCAGATGGAACGAAAAAGAACGGTCCTTAAGTCCGCGATCGGCGGCTTTTTCATTCACGGCCAGCTGAATCGCGGAAAGTTTGGGTCCAAGCCCGCTCTTCTCAAGAAAGGCGATTCAGTGACAGGTAAACAGATCTTGGGTACGGTGGTTGACCCAGCCCGGCTGCAGGTTCGTGTTGATCTGCCAGAAGATAAAATGACTTTGATCAAGAAAGGTGTGGTTTGTGAGATTGAGCCTAAGGGGATTCCAGACTTGAAGTACCGCGGCGTTGTCAAGTCAGTTGGTGCAGTGCCCTATGTCGATGGTAAGTTCGATTGTGTCGTCGCGATTCGCGGAAAGGCATCAGAAGTGATACCAGGGATGAACTGTGATTTGCTGTTTGTTGATGTGGCCGATAAAAAGGGGAGTGAGCAATCAGGCAATGATACAGGTGATAAGTCAGAATGATCCCATCCAAGATCCCCGCCGCCGTCCTTCTCACTTTTCTGGTTGGTTGTCATGCCGTACTTGGACAGGTCGCATCACCCCAAACGATTGTTTTAGATGGTGAATCGAGATCACTCCCGGACATTGATCTGGCTTCTCCTGAAACGATCCAAGCGGCAATCGATCGTGGCGTAAATTTCCTGCTGGAAGACCAAAATAGCAACGGTTCATGGGGCTCACCGACCAAGACCAAGGGACTAAATATCTACGCGCCGGTACCAGGTGCCCACCATGCGTTTCGAGCTGCAACCACATCTTTATGCATTGCCGCCCTTCTGGAAGTCGCACCGGACGACGATCGCACGCGAGCGTCGATTCAAAAAGCCGAGGAATGGCTGTTGGAGCATCTCAAGTCCTTGCGCCGCGCGACCGGTGAAGCCATTTATAACGTTTGGGGGCATGCTTACTCAATTCAAGCATTGACTAGGCTTCATGGATGGCATGCAGACGAGCCCGACGTTCAAGCACACCCACAAGAAAACCAAGAAGGGGTAGAGGCGTGAATTTC
>JBCCKZ010000288.1:0-6952 GCA_039027135.1 Planctomycetota bacterium | reverse complement strand
TCAACGTTTTGCGTTGCCACGATTCGCCATCAAGAACCTAACCGAGAACTTCAGCCGAAACACGCTAGCGTCCGGTTTCCTCGGGAACCGCGGACTAGCGAGTTTCGGCTGATACGTCCTTGGTGACTTCATGGCCGATCACAATGCATCCAGCGTGAGAAGCGATCAATTGATCGGACTCGGTCAATTGGTGGTCAAACGTACCGCGATTCGAATGCGGAACAATCGCACCAACGAAGAGCCGTATGTGTCAGTCAAGGTGCCCCGGGGCTAAAACGATTACCCACTCACTCTATTGATTTGGTGTTCGTGCGTAGAACTGACGACATGTTCCCGCTCACGGCGGCCTACAACTTTGGCGGCGGCTTCGAACACACCTCGAGCCGCGATTTTTCATCGGTCTCCTAGTGGACGATACAAGGCGTCCATTGAAAAGAAAATGGAAAACCTTATGCAAAATCTTGGCTGGTGAAGCGTTTACGCGATACGCTTCGTTGCGGGTCATCAACGGCTGATAGACAGTCATTCTCAATCTCAAAAACGCTGCGAGAGATGCGTCGTTTTGGTGAGAAGCGTCCACAATCGCTGATTGCCGACTTCTTAATCGTACGCGCCTGACTTCTTTTCTCTTCTCGGGTCCAGGGTGTTTGGGATGAGTGATGGACAAACACTTCCAGACGTTTCAGCGTCGTTGGTCACTGACGAATCTGCCGTTGCGAAACGACGGAAACTGTCGGTCACTAGGTTCCTTTACAACCATAACCCCTTCTATTTGTTTAGCTGCTTTCTCGTCCTCTATGGCCTCCAAGACGGCGTCTCCCATCGCGGCAATCTACTGGAACAAACACAGTGGCTTGTTGGCGGGATTGCGATCTACACATCACTAATGCTGGTGACCTGCATTGCTGTGGTTCGGCTTGCAAGAGTGTGGGAAGACGCACGCTCAATCGCGATGGTCCTGCTCATCGGGTTGGTTGCACTATCAGCGGCGCAAGACCAACTGTGTTTGGCCGAAGGTGATCTGGCACTATCAATTGCCGCAATCAGCCTTGGGTTTGCAGTATTCACCGTCGAGCAACTCTTGCGGCGGTGTCAACTGCGATTGCATCTTTGTTATCGTCTCAGCGTCCACGGAATACTGTTCGTTTTCTTCGCTTTTCCACCAGTGCTTGGCTACGCCGTCCGTAACCAGTACTACGCCTATGCTAACGCGGGCAGCTTGCTATTCAGTATCTGCATTGCAGTCGTCAGCCTCGCGATCTTGCCCGCGCTGCGACAAGGCAGGCAAGCCACGCGTAAGAATGGAACGCCCTGGTCTTGGCCAGCTTATCCGTTGTCGGCGTTTGTTGTCCTAGGTGTTATGGGCGTCATTCGTTCACATGCACTTTGGATGTCATTTGGTTTTCGCGGCGTTGAAGTAACGTTCGAACCGTTGCTGCTCCTGCCGATTCTGGTTGCGTTGATCATCATGTTGTTTGAGACGGGTGTTTCTTTGAAGCAGGCAGGTCTACGTTGGACCGCGGTGACCTTCATACCCATGATCCTTGTTTGTGGCTTGAGCAACGATGGCAGATCGTTTCTTCCCATACAAAACGAGATCCGATTCATAGCGGGTTCAGCATCGACCTTAACGCTGCTCGTGGCCGTTCTGATGATTTGCTACCTGTCCGTGCGTCGCATGAAAGAAATCAACTTTCTCATTCCCATTGGCATGACAGCTATCGCCTTGGTAGGCGAGACGCCCGGCTTTCTTTTGCAAGTCGGGTTCACACTTCAGATCTTCTTCCTCTTCGCCGGCGTGAGTCTGGTCGTAGTCCTTTGGCCCTTTCGACATTCTGATTGGATGTGGACAACAACATCGCTCCTATTCACCGGGTTAATCACTTGGTGTTCGCATCAAACAGCTTTCGTTCCCGAAGGAAACTATGTGGCTGGTGGATTCGCATTTGCGTCCTGCCTATTGATCGGAGGACTCTTCCAGACACCTCTGGGAAAGGCACTCCGACTGCTTGCGGCGTTTGGCTTGCTTGGCAGCAGCAGTTATCTGTGTTTTCTCATCTTGGATTCTTCCAATCCAAAAGTTGGCTTGTCTCTCTTGTTGATGGGAAGCGCTATCGCCATCGCCTACCAGTACTGGATTCGTCGAAGGGCATGGCTTGGCGTCGTCGCCATTCAATCCGCCGAGACGCTATCTATGATAGGGTGGATCGCGAGCGAATCTGGCTACACGGGATCGATCAATTGGGGCATCGGCCTGGGAACACTTTGCTTCGCACTAGGAATTATCACTACAAGCACCAAAACACATCGATTCATCCAATGGCGTCAGCGATGGCAGAGTCGACCAAATAAGTTTGTGATGTTGCCAGGCATCTAAAAGTACAAGTGAACTTGGCTATGTCATTGCCGCAACGACAGCCTCAGCTGCGCGTTTCCCTGTTGATAAAGCACCTTGAAGACTAGGTGTTTCTAAATAGTCGCCGGCTAAGAAGTATTGGTCTTCAAGCTCGTCCTGCGTTGTATCACTACCCGCATTTGCACCAAACTTAATCGCTTGCACAACCGGATCGAGTTCGCGAGCGGGTAACGCGAAGGGGATGTCATAGACGCGAAGTTGTCGCAACCGCTTAGCGTCGACTCTTAACCAAGTCGAAAGTTGATCCTTCACGAGAGAATCGAGTTCGTTCAATTCGCGATCCAAAAACTGCTCGGACACAGTGACTGAAATCAACGTTTGGTCGTTAGGGGCATAAGAGGGTAGCGTGTCCGACAAGATGGTTGCGGTTTGAATGACACCGGTTGTTTCATCACCGCGAAGCAACAACGCGGGATATTTCTTCGAAAGTCTGCCTGTCGCATAGTAGATGTTGACTGTTCGCCGCCACTCGGTTCCCGTGTCGCTCGATCGGATCAGTCTCGCCGCCGCATTGGCTTCGGTCGCAACAATCACGTGACTCGATTGGATCGTCTCGCCGCCGGTGAGCAAGATGTTAGGGCCTTCGAGCCGCTCCACCGTCGTCTGCAATCGCAACGATTCTTTCGGCAGACGATCCACAAGCTGATCAGCAATCTCGCCGATGCCCAGCTTTGGTAGTCCAACACCACCGGTTGAAAAGAATTTCCAAACAAACTCAAACATCCTTGAACTGACTGAAAGGCTCTCGTCGAGGTAGACCCCACCCAAAAACGGACGAAAGAACTGGTCTATGGACATTTGACTAAAGCCAAGACCATTCAGGTAGTCAATCGTTGACGTGTTGGGGCCCCCATAGATTTCCTCCAAGGGCTTTCGACGAAGTCTCGATCGCAACTTGGCGACGCGAAACTTGTCACCGATAGTCAGCGCCGGATGAGATGCAGTGCTCAAAGTTTGGAATGGCCTTCGAATCGGATCACCCAATCGCTTGAATGTTCCTGACTGTCGTATGTCGGCTCCCGGCTCAAAATAGTGCAAATCCAACGCCCCATAGTCGAGCAAATCGCGTCCAGCGGGATAGGCAGAAAGATAAACCTGGAAACCATGATCGAGGCGAAAGCCATCGACCTCATCCGTTCTCAACCGCCCGCCGAATCGATCGGTTGCCTCGAGGAGCAGAAATTCTTTACCTGCACGATGAAGCTCATGTGCCGCGGCTAATCCCGCGGCACCACCGCCAATAATGACAATGGGCAACATCGATTGATCTTGAATAGCTAGATTCGCTTGCATTGTCTTTCGCGGGTCAATTCCGAAGGTGATGCCATGATTCTCGCAAGATGCACAACAAATTTGAACCACTCGGGTCGATACTCGCTCCAATCTCCCGGATGTTGCGTCTCGAGCAGGCGTTTGGAGATGAAGACCCTCCGTCTCGATGCTCAATCGCTGGTGACCAGCATAGGCTGAAGGTACTCGATTTCCGCGAAATCAGAGGCTATCAAAAATCACCTAACAAACTGACTGCGTTCAACGTTGTTATCTTGCCTCTTCCAAAACGAATGATTCCGGATTCGACCTGGACATTTTCTCTTCACTGAAATTCAACCGATGACCTCACTCAATCATTGGCGACTTCTGCCGCTCATCCTGACGGGGATTCTCACTCTTTGGGCAGGTCTGTTTGCCTTTCGCGATGCGTTTGCCGTCGATCCCAACGAGGTACAGACGACGAAGAACATCCGGGATTTGATCAACCAAGGTAAGCCGCGATCAGCGATTAAGGCTCTAACGCCACTCATCGAACAAGCAAAAGCTCAGAACAACGCAGATCAGTGGATTTGGGGAACCGTTCAAAGGGCGAATCTGCAGGCGAGCCTGACTGACCAGCCACTCGTTGAGTCGATCCGAAATCTTGATCAGCAGCTCGAGACAGCTCCCAAAGTCTTTCAGCCCGTTCTCGAAGCGATATTGGCAAAGTCCTATCACTCTTACTTTCAAAACAATCGCTGGCGCTTCGCAAACCGCACAGCAATCGACGGTGACGCAGACAACAAAGACTTCACTGAATGGTCATTGCGGCGCATCCTCGACCGAATTGACAACGGTTATCAAGCTGCACTTGCGGAGCGTGAGATCCTGAACCAACCCATTTCCAAGTTTGAAGAACTTCTAGTTGCCCCCAAAGACGAGTCCGACGACTCATCCGCCGTATCAACACTATTGGACGTGATCGCGATCTCAGCCCTGGATTTCTACAATGCAGGTGAACAAGCCAACTCAATGGCCCAAGACCCGATTGTTATCAAAGCCGAGGATCCCGTACTGGGGACCATCAATGAGTTCATCAATTGGGAAATTAATGAAAAGCACTTCGGGGAACCTGCGGTGCGAGCCATTGATCTGCTGCAACGAATGCTTGCTTGGCATCGGGACAAAAACAACATCGAAGCTCTTGCTTACTGGGACCAAGAGCGTTTCCAATTTGCCAAGAACAAGGTAACCCTGGGCTCCACCGATGAACGATTAGTCGCGGCTGGAAAACGACACCTCCAGCGGTTTGCGGGCAACTCTATCGCAGCACGAATGGCATCGATATTGGCCAAGTATCATCGAGAGCAAAACCGCCTTAAGACAGCGCACGACTTGGCAACGCAAACCCTACGAGATTACCCAGGTACTCCCGGGGCGAACGCTTGCCACAATTTGATCGCACAGATTGAACAGGTTCAGTATCAACTAAACATAGAATCGATTTGGGGAGAAAAGCTTCCCCCATTAAAGGTCAAATCCTACCGAAATCTCGGTGAGCTGAACTTTCGTCTTTACTCAGATGATTTTCGACGATTCACGTCATACAATCCGCGCGGTGATCATGAATTGTTTGACAATCGCAAACGACAACAATTCTTAAGCCGTGAGCCTCTTGCCTCATGGTCGGCTTCACTCGATCCCACACCTGACTTCCAGCCAAAATCTGCAGAACTAGACATCCGCGAGAAGCTCAAGCGTCTTCCATTGGGTGGCTACTTTTTGGTTGCATGCGACGAGCCATCATTTACCAAGGGGCGAATCGACGTCACGCCGATACTTCGAACCAACCTAATGCTTGTTGGTGTTTCAACAAACAGAAACAACCAAAACTCGAGGGTGATTGGAGGCTATGTAGTCAAAGGCGTCTCAGGTGAGCCACTTGCGGGAGTGCAAGTGGATCTCATGATGCCAACGGAGGGAACGGGAAGACAGATGTCTCGTAAAGCTCGGACAACAACCGATTCCAACGGCCAATACAGGTTCCCAAGGGGTGTTGGTCAATACGAAACCTACCGGATCGTGGCAAGCTTGAAGAATGACAGAATCATTTCCCCAAGGCAAAGCCTCTACGGCAACTCTCCACCACCCATCGATGAACGCTCTAAAGCCGGCGTAGCCTACACCGATCGAGCCATCTATCGACCTGGGCAATCTCTCCAGGTGGCTGGAGTCGTGTACCGTGCAGACACTATCAAGAATGACTACGGTATCGTGCCCGGTGTGCCAGTTAAGATTCAACTCAGAGATGCCAACAATCAAGAGGTTCGCAGTGAAGTTGTCCAAACCAATGACTACGGTTCTTGGTCAACTAGGTTTGAATTGCCCGCCCAAGGCGTAACCGGTCGGTTTTCGATCCTGGTCTCTAGCGACGGACAAACTCTCACCCAGGCTTCCGTAAGAGTTGAAGAATACAAACGTCCAACATTCAAAATCGAACTCGAATCAGCTGAAGATGATGCAAGACTCTCGGAACCGGTAACCATCCGAGGGAGTGCGAAGGCCTACACCGGTGCATCACTTGATGACGCCATCGTTCGCTATCGCGTTATCCGACGCGGTCGACATGCCCCTTGGTGGTTTGCCCGTTGCTACTGGCTTCCCTATCGGCCGATCGCCGATCAAGAAATCCTCGTCGGTGAAACGAAGACGGATAGCGTTGGGAACTTCTATATCACTTTTGATGCGGATCCTGATCCAAGCGTCGATCCTGAAAGCGAACCAACCTTCACTTTTGAAGTGATAGCCGACGTGACTGACCCAGCTGGCGAAACTCGCTCCTCAAAGACACAGGTGCCGCTGCGATTCAATCCGATTCAATCGCGGATCAATGTTGATGCCAATGCTACCGACGATAATTCACTTTCAGTCCGTGTGAACGTCTCCGGCATGTCATCCGAACAAACAGAGACCGGCACATTGGTCGTCTATCGACACTCCCCCCCAGCAGAGGTTGACCGCTTCGAAAAACAAGACAGCGAAAATCACCAGCCGCTTTCACCAACAACATGGCCCAAAGTCGAAGTCATGCGAAAAGAAGCGACCGTCGAATCTGGGCAGGAGCCGTCGTTTGATCTGGATCTAAAAGCCGGTGACTACTCGATTGAGTGGCAGGTTATACGAGATGGCGAGACGCTCTCCTCGGCATTTGCCACATCGACTATCTGGCCAACGCGAGAAAGTATTCCTGAATTCAGCTTCGGCCTGCCTATTCGAGTCTGGCTT
>JBCCKZ010000287.1:0-6957 GCA_039027135.1 Planctomycetota bacterium | reverse complement strand
CCCGAATCAATTCGGACATCCGGATTTCGCCCATTCGAGTCGTTAGCGAAACTGGAGAGCAGCTGGGGATCATCTCCACTGAAACCGCACTTGACCGCGCCCGAGATGCAGGGCTTGATCTGGTCGAAGTAGCCCCCAATGAAAGACCGCCCGTTTGTCGAATCATGGACTATGGAAAGTTCAAATACGACAAGAACAAAAAGAAGAACTCTGGGCAGTCGCACACAAAGACCAAGGAAATAAGGCTTCGTCCCAAAACAGGTGACGAGGATATCCGTACCAAAATCCGCCAAGCGGAGAAGTTCCTCTCGCACAAAGACAAGGTCCAGATCAGCGTTCTCTTTCGAGGACGAGAGATGGCTCACATCGAAGAAGGCCGCAAGGTCATGGAGATGGTCATCGAGGAATTGTCGGAACACGCGAAGGTCGATACCGCGCCGCAGCAGCACGGTCGGCGGATGATCGCGATGGTTTCACCGAAGTAGACATCGATGGTTTGTGGTGGCGTGACGCCTGGAATCCCACTGACGAATATCCTTTCCACGCTGGGGCAGTTTGCTCCGCTGCGTCTGGCGGAAGGCTGGGATAACGTTGGGCTTCTGGTCGGCGATCGCAACAGTGAGATTCATCGTGTGATGACCTGTTTGACGATCACTCCGGACGTCGTCGAGGAAGCCGTCGCCTCCAAGGCGGATCTGATCGTTGCACATCATCCTCTGCCCTTTAAGCCACTTGCGAAGTTGAATACGGATTCAGCGGCATCCGGAATGCTCTGGCAACTCGCGCGAGCTGGGGTAGCGGTCTACAGCGCTCACACGGCGATGGATTCGGCTCGCCAAGGGATCAACCAGATGCTTGCCGAGGCGATGAGTCTCGACGACATCGGCGTTCTCGATCCGGCGGGTGAATCAACTGGTACCTCTGCTTCCACAACGGTCGAAGGTTCAGGTCGCTTCGGAAAAGCCGGCGACGTCACGATGACTCAAATTCTTCATCGTCTTGGTGAGTGTTTAGGAGCCAACCTATTTCGGTGTGTGGTTCCTCCGGGAAAGGATGCCAATAAGCCGATCAAGCGAGTTGCCGTCGCATGCGGTAGCGGCGGGAGTTTTCTGCCACTTGCGGATCGCCAGGGCTGTGATCTCATGGTGACTGGTGAGGCTACTTTTCACACTTGTTTGGATGCACAGAATCGAGGCATTGGATTGGTTTTGCTAGGGCACTTCCACTCCGAGCGGTTCGCCATGGAGCGATTGGCAGAATTTTTAGCTCACGAGCATGACGAAATCTCGGTTTGGGCTTCGCGATGCGAGACTGATCCAATTGTCGAAATTGCCGTTAAGGACGGTGTGAATCTCTCGGATCGCTAGTGTGACGTCCTGAATCATTTGGAAATCAGTGGATTTCCACCAATAATTCCGGTTTTCCGTCGGTCAGCGCGCATTCTTTCGAGTCTGAATCCAATGTGACCGTGGCGAATTCATGCCCCGCTTTGCACATTGGTAGGATATTTGTGTTTGGCACAGTATTTGTGTTAGATCGGTGAGTATGCCGGATCGGCAGCCTTTCGAATTTTGGAGTGTTCTGGGGAAATTCATGGTCGAACGAGAACGTTGGCTAGCAGCATTGCCCGTTTACAACGAAGTGAACTATTTGGATGGAATCCTGGACCAGGTCCTTCACTACAACGCTGATGTTCTTGTCGTGGATGATGGATCCCAGGATGGCACTGCAGAGAAGCTAGCTGAACGAGATGATATTCACGTCGTTCAACATCCCGCCAACCGCGGCTACGGTGCGGCGCTCCAGAGCATCTTCGAGTTCTCAATCCGAAATAGGTTTGATGGTGTCGTGACTTTAGATTGCGATGGGCAGCATCAGCCCAAGCGCATTCCCATGTTCATCTCCGCAGCTAGAAATGCGGATATCGTATCTGGTAGCCGCTATCTGAAGATCCACGAGGGCGATGACGCGCCGCCACCAGAGAGGATGTTCATCAACCGGCAGATCACCGCTGAACTGAATCATCGGTTGGGCTTCGGCCTGACGGACGCTTTCTGCGGCTTCAAAGCCTACAGAACAAGTGCGCTCGAGCAGCTTGATATCACCGATGATGGTTACGCGATGCCGTTGCAGTTGTGGGTGCAAGCGGCCGCGGCTGATCTATCGGTCATGGAAATACCTGTGCCGCTGATTTACCTCGATCTCGAGCGATCCTTCGGTGGCTCGTTGGATCATTCCCAAACTCGACTGGCTTATTACCATCGAGTGTTGGATGAAGCGTTCGGGGATGCGGAGGCTCACGGCATCTCATTCCCAACGCGAGAGAGCCTCGAGTTGGGCAGGACGGGATGACCGAGATATCGGAATCTCCGTCTACGAAAGACCGGCTCTCCTATCGAGAATATCGTGCGCCGCGAGATAACGACCAATCGGTCGAGTTTCCTCCACGACATCGCTGGGCAAGATTGCTCGAGTCGAACCGAGCTCGCCTCGCGACGGATGCTTCGAGGTGGCAATCGATTCGCTCCAAAGCGCGGACACAGATGCATCAAGATGCATTGCGTTATACAAAGTCGTACCGTGACGTAGACGAGCGGCTTAGCCAATACGACGCCGATCAACCCATCGTGGCGGCGGGTCATCAACCCACGATCTTTCATCCTGGAGTTTGGTTCAAGAACTTTGCGTTGAACGATCTAGCGAAGGCCCAATCTTCGCTTGCGATCAACGTCGTGGTCGACAACGACGTTGCCTCGGGCGCCTCGATTCGGGTTCCCACGATCGATCCAGGTTCAGGCCGAATTCGTCGCGCAAACGTTTTCTTCGATATCGCGGGGGGAGGAATCCCTTACGAGGAAACAGCGATTGTCGATTTCGAGCTGTTCAACTCGTTTGACCAGCGAGTGGGAGAACATCTTCGTGGTTTGAACAGCGATTCATGCGTTGGGGAACTATGGAAACATGCTCGAAGTGCCTACCAACGCTGTTCAATCGTTAGCTGCGTCATGGCTCAGTCAAGACACGCTCTCGAGGGCGATTGGGGGCTTCAAACACTTGAGCTTCCACTGAGCGTCTTGGCTCGAGGAGAGTCTTTTGCCGAATTTGCTTCTTGGATCCTATCGGATATCGAACGGTTCTCGCAAATCTACAATCGATGGACCTTGCATTATCGACGTTTGCACGGAATTCGATCCAACGCTCATCCGGTACCGCTTCTCGGTGAGCGCGATGGATGGCGAGAAGCACCCTTCTGGATCTACGATTCCGAAAACACTCAGCGTCGAGGGGTTTGGATCCGACGCCAGGGCCAGGAGGTCCTACTGGCTGACGTGCCAGATGATTCGTCCATCTTGATGCGACTAAGCGGGCAAGATGATTTGTTGTCTTCGGGTCTCGTCGAGAGACTCGGCTTAGCGAGTGGTCGCGGGGGTATGACAAGACTAAGTGGCGGCGAGACGCCCCGCCTGAAGTTTAGGCCGCGTGCACTAGTGACCACGATGTACCTCCGATGGGTCTTGAGCGACCTGTTTTTGCACGGAATCGGTGGGGGCAAATATGATCAGCTCGGCGACCAGATTGCCAATGAGTTCTTCAACGCATCAGCACCTGAGTATGCCGTTTTATCGGCTACCGTCGCCTTGAATGCGGCTGGTGATGATGCGCCTGAAGACGAGCTTCGATCTTTGCATCGCCGGTTGAGGGACGTTCGGTATCAGCCTGAACGCTTTGCAGATCGTATTGATCTCCCGAAGGAATCAGTTCGTCGAAAATTGGAGTTGATTGCGGATAGTCATTTGAGTGATCGTGCGGATTGGTATCGCGAGATCGATCAAGCCAACCTGAAGTTAAGCCGGTCGCTTGAAGAGCTACGGTCCAAGACGCTCGAACGAATCACCGAAGTGAAACGCAAAATGGCAGATCAGCGGAATCTCGTGAGTCGTGAGCATCCCTTCTGCATCTTCTCGCGAGATCGGCTTCAGTCTAGTTTCGAATCCATGCTGGTGAATTAAATGAGTGTCGCCAACTCCTCCGAGGCAGAGAGTTTCAGCGACCATGAACCTGCAGAGAGCCCGGTCGTGGCTTGCTTGATTCAAATCGAGCAAGAGTAGAGCGTAGCTCTAGGCAAGTTCCATTTCACTGCACCATCGACTATTTCAGCAGTGCCTCATCCGATTCGGCAGCTTGGCGGAAAACAGGGCCTTCGACATCGAGGTCTTCAGCCAAAGATTGGGCTGTCACCCACTGGTCGGATAGCCAGGAAAACAGGTTGGTGACTTCAGACCAATCCACATCAATGAGTTGAATTGGGATGGCTATCTCTTTTGGGGACTCAGGCTTTGGTTCTTTGGTTTGCGTCTGAGCAATAACAACATCCGTCATTGGTCGGAAGTCATCATGCAGGCAAAGCGGTTGATAGCATGAGGGAAGTGTTTGCCAGACTGGTGCATCCATTGCAGTGAGATCATAGGGCAGGTAGCTCTCTCGAATGGTCGCAACAATGGGAGCTGCACCGACCATCTTCTTTTTGGGGTCGATCTTGATCCCAGATTGAGCCAAGGAATCCGTTTCGGCGGGAGCTGCCGTGGTTTCCTGGGCCCGTATTTCGACAAGCCGTTCGGCAGGTGCGGGAGCGTCATCGCTAGCGTCAATCGGTTCTTCGTTTGCTAAGTCGGCAACAAGCGAATCGAGCCAAAGCGGATTGCATTCATGGCTGAAGATGGGCTCATCGATGGGGAGATCCTGGGACCATTCGGATAGCTGATCCAAGCCACTATCAATCCAAACCGATAGTTGCTCAGTCGTTTCGGCAAACGCGGCGTAGATCTGGGCGTAGTCTTGATCGGTGAACGCTGGCTGAGGTGATGCCTGAGTTTGCGGTTCAGTCTGGCGGTCTTCGCAAGCGTAGGTGATGAAGAGATCTACCAGCTCCATGCCGCTACCGCATAGCTGGTCGAGGACTTCTTCGAACTCTTGTTCGGCACTTTTTTCTTGCACAAGTATTGGTTTCGACGCGATGATCCGCTGCTTAGCCAAAGAAGGAAGTGGGCAGGAGTCATGGGTGCAAACACGAGGAAGAACAGGGACCGGCTCGCTTGGTTTCTCTTCGGGCACCAATGCAACCAAATTCTCAAAAGGGATGAAGTTCCATCCAAGCATCTCGGCTGTGCCAAGCGTTTCAGTTGGACATGATGATGGCCAATCGACGAGCGGAACGTAGGAAACTGGAGTGAGACTGGGGGCGGGAGACTGAGCGAAGCTCATGCTAGAGAGCAAAGCAAAGCAACATAGAACACGATGGATTAGGTGTCTGGGTGCGAGCATTGTGCGATCCTTGCGGGGGTGGGTTCGTTCAAGTCTTCAGAGATAATGGATTGAGCCAGCAACCGCCGGCGAGCAGACTTGAGCGGAAGGCGGACGACCTTTGATTTGCCAAGAAGTGTCCAGGAGGGATGTTTGATTTAATCGGCGACTATTCCGCGTAGGTTGGGCTTCGCGGTCAGAAAAACGCCAACGATCACAAGTGACCGTTCGGTTTGAACCGATAAATCGGCTCGGGTGCGATGGACCGCTTCATAGCGGCAAGGATGGTTGGGCGTCTTCGCCCCAAACATCTAAGAGCAAGATTCGCGTATCCTGCTCAATGCTTGGGTACACCGAGCCTCGAGGCCCAGCAACGTTGAGCGTCGCAGGCTGTATTTCGTGAAGCCAACTTCGAATCTCTCGGATGATCTTGCTGCGAGTTCGATCGATACGAACCGATAACGTTGGCTTCGCAAGCTCTCGCAGGATGCGTTTGGTAAGACGGGTTCCAACGCCCATCGGGGAGCGATACAGGATGAGCGTTGCATCGCTTTCAATAATGTTCTGCCGTGTTCTAGGCGGGTATTCCGCCGAAGCCAATTCTCGCAGATTGAAATCTGGCGGAATCACTCCATCATCCGCACGTCGTCCTCGAGGACACCATCCACCGTGCGGAACGCCGAGCTCAATCGCAGCCAAGAGCGCTCCGCGATCAACACCGGTCTGGCCGCCCGAAATGATCTTGCTAGGTCGGAAGACTAAATCGGCGTTGTCGGTCACCACACGAAATTCAAAGTGATCATGGCATGAGCACGCATATGGGGGCGGGTGTCGTGATCACTTCTTGATGAAAGGTCAGCTCTCCCGAATCAGCGTCGATTTCGAAAACGGCAAGCGTATGAGACTTCTGGCCTCCGACCAAAAGCCACTCGCCGTCGGGGGTGAGACTGAAGTTCCGTGGGATAGATCCGCGAACCGGCATGATCTGAACTCGCTTTAGGTTGTTTTGGTCAACAACTTCAAAGACCGATATGGTGTCGTGCCCTCGGTTGGCGCTGTAGACGAACTTTCCGTTAGGATGCACTCGTATTTCTGACGCACTCTTAAATCTCTCCTTGGCCAAGTCGTCAGCGTCGACCGTAGCAACGGACTGCACGAGCTCCATTGTGCCACCCTCGGGGTCCCAGTCGAACACGTTAACAGTTAAATCCAGTTCACCGAGAACCCAAACGCTTTGACCATCAGGCGAGAACTTCATGTGACGGGGACCACTTCCAGGCGGCATCCTTCCAACACTATGGCTTGACAGTTTTTTGTTTTCATAGTCCACCTCGTAGATTCGAACTTGATCCGTCCCAAGGTCGGGAACCAAAACAAATCGATCGTCCGGTGAAAAACCAATGTAGTGAGGATGGGGTGATCTCTGGCGCCCCTTGACGACGTTGCTGCCGCCTTCCAATTCGATCAACTGGCTACGCGGTTCGATTTCTCCTTTAGAGTCAAGCGGAAACACAGCAACGTTGCCTCCGCCATACTGAGATGTGATCAACAGACGAGCGTTCGCGTCTGTGGAAAGATGGCATGCCGCGCCTCCACCAATGTCTTGAATAGATGATGGGGAAAGTGCGTTCTTGTATTCTCGGTACGCGATCACTG
>JBCCKZ010000286.1:0-6991 GCA_039027135.1 Planctomycetota bacterium | reverse complement strand
TAATCCCGTGATGCAGTATCAATCCGAAGAAATCGGAAACGATGATTCGACCGGACTCCATACCGTTACGATTTCTCAGCAGTTCGTAACCGCGAACAAACTTGGCATCGCGCAACAGGTCCAATCACGCGAATACCAGAAACAGCTGTCCCGTCTACGAATTGAAGAACTGCGCGTAATGGCAAGAGTACGAACCGCTTTTGCCTTGGGGCTCGTCGCACAAAACCGAGTTGATTTGACTGAAACGATTTTCGACCTCGCCAGACAGACCGAGTCAGGAGTGAATGACTTAGTGGAAGCCGAAGAAGCTTCACGTCTGGCACTGCTTCAAGCCAAGGTTGAAACCGAGCAGGCCAAAATTAACTACGAGAATGCAAGATCGCAATACCAAGCGACCATTCGTAGCCTTTCTGCCGCTGTGGGCGACTCCACAATCGCAGTCAGCCGCTTGGTCGGTGAGCTTCCCGATCCAAGCAATGATCGTCCCTGGGATTCGATGTTGGAATCTCTTGCCGCAAGCAGTCCCGAAATGTCGCTCGCTGGTTCCGAACTTGAGCGTGCCAAGTGGGCTTTGCAGTTAGCATGTGCTCGAGTCGTTCCCAACGTGACCGGGCAAGCAGGCGTGGGATACGACGCCGTCTCGGATGACACCTTCGCATTGATCGGTGTCAGCGTTCCACAACCGATTCGAAATCGCAATCAGGGCAACATTCGATCTGCACGAGCCGATATTACTGGTGCGGCCGCCGCCATTGATGAGACACGATTGAGTATCGAAGGGCGGCTGGCACGTTCGGTCGGCCAATACGAGATCTCAAGGGAGCGATACTGGCGTCTGACCGATTCGGTGATTCCCGCCGCGGAAGAAGCTTACGAGTTGGCGAAGAAAGCATTTGAAGTGGGCGAGGCTGACTACCTGTTGCTCCTAACAACACAACGAACGTTGTTTGAAAAGCGTCTCGTCGCACTTGAGGCCCTCGGGCAAGTCACCATTGCATCCAACGAGATCGACACGCTGTTGGTGACGCTCCCGTTTTAGAACCCGGGTGTCACCCAAAGGCAAACCGCTTCGCGATCTTGGGTGAGCCGTGGGCCGGATGCGGCGCAGCCGCGAAGGCACCGGGCAAGAACGCTGAGCGAATGATAAAGAGTAAGCGACGATAAAGAGTGGGATTAAGGTTAAAATTGAGAGTTAACGGCAGCGTACGCACACCGGCAAAAACCTGTTTCCCGCTGGGATGCGAATCGCGGTGAATCAACAGCGCTATGCCCGATCTACCAACCCGCTTCTATCAGGTGCGACACAGACCAATGGCGAGCCTATTCCCGAACCCCTCGCAAACGGTGCACTCAAAAGCGATTGAAAGCCGTCAAAAAATTCAGCATGACGATTGCTGAGAGGCCGAAGGTGACGCCGCGAAGGATCGAAATCCGAAAGCTACCTCGCATCAAAAGGACTGCTGACATAAATATCAGCTTTACCAACCAGAGCCCGGCGAAGGAGTAGTGAGAGATCCACCAACCAATCCAGGGATTGAACTCGGCTCGAAGTCCGAACTGGCCCACAACCGCCATTGTCTGAAAGCCGTCAATGACATTTAGCAAGACGAACCAACAGCCCCAACGAAATAGATCGTCGCCAGAAGCCTCGCGAGATTCTGAGAATGCCGTAAACATACTCTCGAAACCTATGGTCTTAGGGTCTTTCTATGAACCGCTTATCTCATTTATTTGGCAACGATGCAATCCCGAATCCTGGGCAAACAATCTTCCATTCACACAGATTGTCGTTCAACTTCGAGAATACGTCGCCGAATTTCTTTCGCCGCCCGAGTGTCGCCATCGAGTTCCAAGATAGCAGCCTCATTCTCAAGGGACTGAACCAACGATTGCCAACGGCCCCGGAGGGCAAGTTTTTGCTGCACAGCATGCAAAGCATCACGAGCTTCTTCCAGGTCTCCAATGATCAAACGAACGTTGGCCAAATCCGCCTCGGCCGAGAGCCTGCCTGGCCACTGTGCAATGGCGTTTGACGCGACACCTCCGCCGTTCACGTCATTCAAATTCCTCCCAACCTCTGCATCCGCAACCGTGAGTGATTGCATGAGGAATCGGCTGCCCTGCTCGTAAGCCCCAGCTTGAACTTTGATCGACCCCAGCGTTGCGAGTGACGCCGCGCGGACGTTTGTGTCTTTGTGCGATGTCAATGATCCTAGTATTGTGGTTGCCACTGGTGTTTGCCCTTGGGCTGCAATGCTACGAGCGAGCGAGATCTTAAGCCAAGGCTTCGCCGCATCACTCGCTTCGACTTCAGCTCGCTTGATCGAAAGAGTCGCCAGGTGAGGCTGACTCATCGTTAGCTGGAATGCGGCTACCGCAGACCAAAGTGCTGCGGCGGGCTTGACTGCTTTGTCTTCGCCAATGCCGATACGCAGCTTCCAAGCATTCATGGCAAGCGAGACTTCTGGTGGAAACTCAACTGCAGCGGGGCGCAAGCGATCGGCTTGCTCCCAGAAGACTGTATCCAAGGCCGGAAGATCCGTGCCGTCATGAGTGCGTGCCGTCATGGCCGTGACCTGTGCCTTGATGGCATTTCGCCATGCCTGGGCAGACGCATCGATCATTTCAGCACGAAGGAAAGCTTCGCTGGCCAACAACCACAGCTGTGCACACTGATGAGCTGAACTCGCGGTCGCCGCGATTTGTGCCGCTGCAGACAGCCTTTGACCGGCAATCGCAGGCTCACCACTGACAACCTCCCCCATCGCTGCTAAACGTTCAGCCTCTAGGGTTGCCAGAGGGGAGCCAAGTTCCGCAGCTGAAGCGGTGAGACGCTGTTGCAGGCTTGAGTCCGAAGTTCCGCCAGCAATCGATGTCAAACATTGTCGACGTGCCGCATCAAATGCCTTCGCCGCGTCGGCATTCTTGCTGGCGGCGTCACAGAGATCTTTGTGGAGCGTGTTGCCCGCATCACGGTCAAGGGTTTCGGCAACCCAGCGAAGGGTTGCGTCGTTCGCGTTAGCAATTGACTCAACAACGAAACGTGATGACGAGCGTCGATGAAGTCGCACGGTTTCAGAAGCCGAACGATAACGCTCCTTTGATCGAAGGTCTTGAGTGATTTCTTTCAGGGTTCCAACGCTGATTGATTGGCAATCACCAGCACCGAGCACCAACTCTTGTCCATCGAATCGAACTTCGCGAGCTTTCGGGTTGGATATCCTCGGCTTAGATGCACCATCGTTTTGATCAGTCAATGATGCCGTGGTCGGCAGCCTTGAAGAACCGGTCAACGTATCCGAATTCGAAACACTTGAAAGCGTGCTACAACCAGCGGCGGAAATAATCGTCGAACCAAGCAGTAATGCGAGAGGTTTCTTCATGCTTCAGATCCGTTTAAATTACTTTGAGTGTCTTCTGTTTACGAACCTAAATCGAATCCCGCCGAGGTCAGCTTTTCGTAGCGCAACTCGCCAAGAGTTTTGGTCGCACGGGACTAGGCCGAAAGTCTTGGCGACGTTCGCTACCTGGGTGTCGTCCTTAATCGCCAACTGTAGCGAGACTCGCCAAGAGTTTCGCTCGTGAGGAACTAGACCGAAAGTCTTGGCGACGTTCGCTACTAGCTGAAGCACGGATCGCGTAGTGCGACTCATTAGTAAATCGCTGGAACGACATTGTGAAGCCTTAGCACCTTGGCACGATCTGCACACTCGGGGTCGGGCCGGATGACCTCACAAGGAAAGTGTGTGTTCATAGTTCCCACCGGGTCTGAACCATTGGGGTGCAAGGACAATTGATCAACCACGCATTGACTTCGAGTCGCCGCCTCGTCGGGTGTGTTAAAAATGTAAGGCCGGATCATCACGATCAGCTCACTTCGCAGCCGGACCGTTGATTGTCGGCGAAACAAAAAACCGATCTTTGGAATATCACCGATGATTGGAATTTGATCGCGACGATCGACAACTGACTCTTCAATGAGTCCACCCAACGCAACAGCCATCCCATCCTGCGCGACGACGGTTCCCGTCACACTACGACGCGACACGGTGTCCACAGCCACGTTGTTGATAGCTGTTCCATCGGTCGCTGGAACGGGGATTGTGGCTCCACCGACAACACGTTCACTGTTCTCTTCAACGATACGCAAGGTTACCGTACGATCCGCATTTATATTAGGAGTGATCAACAGCGACTGACCGACGTCACGAAGCTCGGTGATTGGCGTCGATGCAACGGCACCAACGTCCGTCACACCACCCACGAGAGCACCGGGAGTGAAGCCAACGGTGAACGGGAGCGTGTCACCGACAAAGATCCGACTCACTTCGTTGTTGGCTGTCAAAATCAGAGGCGTAGCCAGTGCCGTCACGCGGTTCTTGCTTTCAAGCAATTGCATTCGAAAGCGAAAGTTATCGTCGATGACTTGAAAGGTAAGAGAACCTGGAATGGTTCCACTGAGCCCCAGAGCCTCGGGCAGCGGTCTCGTACTCCCAATACCTCCTGGAAACGTAGCATTTGGTGGAGTAGCACTCAGCTGAGCGCCGTCGGAGAATGCTCCAGCCACATTGGCATCACCACCGAAGTATTCGAATGCGCTGTTCATGCCATCGTCTAACTCAACTTGCAATACTTTGACTTCAAGCAGGACCGTTGGAGTGGGCACATCTAGTTGAGCAATCAGTTCAGCAATTTGCTCCATCGTGTCTGGATCACTGGTTCGAACGACGACTTGATTATTACGCTGAATCGTTGAGACAAAGATGGTGGCCTGAGCTCGCCTTGAAATCTCGGCCTGCTGCTCAGCCGTCAGACCACCGCTGCTCCGCGCGTTTTCGATCTCCTGCAAGACGTCCTGGAAAAGCTGCCTTTGGTCTTCACGCTCTTCCAGTGCCTCTGCTGCAACGTTGACTCGAGACCGCGAACGATTCGTCAATCCACCGCCGAAGCCCCCAAGGCCTCCGCCCAGACCACCGAAGCCGCCACCCAGTCCTCCGAGGCCACCACCCAAGCCGCCAAGACCTCCGCCTAAGCCGCCACCCAGACCACCTCCTAGTCCGCCGCCTAAGCCACCGCCCAGTCCGCCTCCTAAGCCGCCGCCCAAACCATTCCCAAAGGCGTTTCCGCCATCAAAAGTGCCCAGGCCAAGCGCGCGACCATCGATGATGTCAAATCGATTGAATCGTTGAGTTAGCTCGATAAGGTCCGTGAAACCATTGCCAGCTTGGTTGAGCTGGACTCGGTCGCCGTACATGTGCTGAATCGCCTGGGCAACCGCAGTGGGGTTCGGGTAGAGAAGAGTAAAGACGCGAGTTTCTTCTTCTCGAAAATCTGTCAGATCGCTGACATACTCGTCTCGCGTGGTGATCCGTACGATGCCCGATCCTTCGACGCGGTAAATCAGCCCGTTTGCATTGACGATCGCTTCGATCGCATCGGCTGCGGTGATATTGGTGAGCGTAGCCGTGATCGGCGTTTGGCCAGCATCATTTGAGGCGATCGTGTTGAGCCCAATTTCGGTATTGATCACCTTCAAGACATCGCTCAGCGAATCTTCGCTGAAATCGAGGCTGCGAATCATCTTTTGTGCTTGAGGCAGGTCTCTAAGGTTCTGACGATTTCCAAAAGCACTCCTTGAACCGGAACTGTTGGGAACAGGTTCTGCCAACGTCTCGATTGGCAAGGGCCCTAAATCGAGTACATCGGGGGCCTGAGCTGAAACTTGCGGCCCTATTGGCCAACAAAGGGCGATTGCGATCGCACCGACGAGTTTCTTTAAACAGGACAAAACACGACCTTTACGCATTGATTGATTTGGCTCAGACGGCCCGACCACTGTCGGTATCGACTAATCGGCTTTCAATGGTGAGGCAAATTATGCGGATCAAAGCGGTTATCCAGGTCCGAGAGGCATTTCCGCTGGAACAGACCCGATCGAGGTGAAACACAGGTGTCGACTAATCTCACTGGACCTGTCGCCGCTGGGTCCCCAAAACTCTTTGGCCGAGAGAACGTTGGCCAAGAGCCTTTCCGAGATCCTCAGCCCAGACTCGACAGCGTCCGGTTTGTGGGGGAACCGCGGGCTTGCGCCTGGTCGGCTGATAGCTAGTAGTTGTTCGGAAAGGCTCATGTGTGTGCAATGCGTTGGTTGGAGAGTGCCGTGATTTGAGCCCAGGCCCTATCCCCGCTGTTCAGTCGCGGAAACCCACCAAACCGCAAGCGACTACCGTAGCTAGCAATCAATGCTTCGCGTGCTTTTGGAGCTCTAACGGGCAAGAACCGCTCAGCGGCTGAAAAGGGCTTACGGGGCGATCTGGCAGAATATGCCTTACCTCAGAAGACAATCGCACTGAGCCGTAATTCGCCCTATACGATCTTTGTATTTGCCGAGAATGCTTGCGGGCTCAGGCCCGATTCGTACATCTTGGAGTTCGAGTTGAATATTCTCGAGAAAACGCGATGAGCGCTGACAGGGCGTCGCTAAATCGTAGGCGTGAAAGCTGATCGCTAAGCATATTGCAGCTATGTGGGCAGAATCGCAATTATCTCCGGGAACACCAATTCACACAAAACACACTTTTTGAGCTCACTTGCGGTTGCAACTCAGTTGCTCCTAGGTAGCTTTCGAGTGCCTTCATTGACACACCCCCTATCGTGTTTTTATCCACCGAAACACGACGCAAGTTAAGGCCCCCCCCCAATCGTGCGATTGCTCACCGCCTGTCTCACCACCCTGCAAGGGTTGGTGACATTGACAGCGCCCCTCGGACATGACTTCTTGTGCGTTCATCTGGACGCAACAGTAGAGCACTGCGCGAAAGAAACCGGTTGCGAGTCCTGCCATGCTGGCATAGACAGTTGGAAAATACCAAAACGGGCACATCGACCTCACCTTGAAACGCACGGTCTCGCGGCCCACGCATGGGTTGATTCGCGAAGTCGCCGCGGCCGCCATTGCGATGGCAATTGCCTAGGGCAACTCTGCGAAGAT
>JBCCKZ010000285.1:0-7011 GCA_039027135.1 Planctomycetota bacterium | reverse complement strand
GTGCAGTTGTCATATTGAAGATTCCTTTTGGTGAATGTGAAGTTGTGACGCTAATCCATCTTTGATCGCATTTGCGATCTCTGATGCTTCGCTTGGCTTCTGTAAAAAACGAAAGACTCCCCCAATGGTTTGTGCATCAAGCTTTGTTTGATGCTCCGCAGAGCCCGTCAGCATGATCCGAACGGTTCCTGGCGAATTGGCTGCGATCCACCTGAGTAGTTCGACGCCATTTACTTTTCGCATCTGATGATCCGCGACGATAACGTCGAAGACATGTCTTTTGCATAGATCGATGGCTAGCTCAGCACAGCTGGCCGTGAAGATCTTGAAGGGCTGATTTCGCATGGCACGGCGAAGGCCGCATAGCAATCGCATGTCATCATCAACCATGAGTACCGTACTCACGCAGCACCTCCTGCGAGCTGAGGTTTCGGTGAATTCGTGTCGATGTAGCGAACCGGAATCGGTTGCACGATGTTGGTGCCCGATTCTTGCATCGAGTTGATGCGTTGAACCAAAGTCTGATGAATCTCAGTTCCCTTTCGCAGCAAGAGCCGTCCAGCCGAATCAAGCATGTCCGCTTCGAGCACCATTCCTTCGGCCAAGTCTTGGACGGGAACGGCACTAGCGCGGAATAGCTGTTTCGTTACTCGCTGCAGTGACTCAATGACCTTGGGATCATAAGTCGAATCCGACTGAAGCTGCCTAAGCGAATCCAAAGGAGTTGAATTCTGCGAAAATCGCTGGTAATCACCGACGACACGAAGAATCCGTGACTCAATGGGTGGGTCATTCTCGCCGTCTTCGAATTGAGATCCAATGAAGGTAGCAACCTGTCCCAAGCGGGGGATCGCTGAGACCAAGTTCTGTCCTTGAGTCGCTGACTTTTTGATGGTCAGAAGTTCAGAGGGAGTGATCTTGTCTCCACGAAAGTAACGACTTGCCGTCTCGCTTGGAATCGAAACCATCCCGATTCGCATTAGCATTGCGGCCATCTCTGCCTGCCACCTGGCCGTAACGCCAAGATCCTCGCAGATCGCACTAGTGAGCGACTTTGCTTCTTGGGTCATACCAAAAGCATCGGGCATCACCATGGACATGACCTGCGTGAGCATCTTGACACTCCCGGCAAGCGTTTTCTCAAGCAATTCAGATTCTGATGAGACGACTCGGTAATGTTCCATTCCGAGCCGAATCGATTCCAAGAGCTCGTCAGTCGGGCATGGCTTATTGAGAAACCTAAATAAGCTACCTTGATTGACGGCTTTTGCTGCGGTCGTGACATCCGCATCACCCGTCAAGATGATCCCAACGGTGTGTTGGTTGCGTTTGCGAAGCTCAGAAAGAAGTTCGACACCTGACATCTCGGGCATCTTCATATCTGAAACGACAACAGCAAAAGGACCGTATTGGTCAGCGAGCTCAAGGGCTCGAGAGGGGCTTTCGGCATAGCTTGCCGTAAAACGTCCTCGTATTTGACGACGGAAGCCGCTCAGCAGATTCTCGTCGTCATCGACAAGCATGACACGCAGGTCTTGATTGGTGGTATTCATTATCCCACCTCCGGATTCGAGAGGAGTTGTTCGTAATGCTCAACCGATGGCTGAGCGCCTAGGGCTCTGAGTTGTTCTTCCTTGATGAAGGCGTTCTCTCGGCTGATGGATGCCGGATGAAGTCGCTCGTTGTGATGGTGGACCCATCGATCGGCGATAGCGACCGCGCTCCTCGCATTCAGTACACCGTGTCCCTCGTCACCTTCCAAAGGAAGCTCATGATGATGAGCCACCGCATCACCGATGCTTGTGGGTAAGCCCCAAAGCGTGAGCAGGTAAGCGCCAATCTCCGCATGAGTGACTCCCAGAGTCTCGACCTCGGCCTCATAGGTGGTAATGATCTTTTCCTCTGCTAACGCTTTGGCTTCCGCGTAGGCTTCGGGAAGATTGATAGCGAGAATGATCTCGCCCAGATGATGCATCATTCCAGCCACGTAGGCGGTTTCGATGTCTCTTGGATCCAACCGAGCTTCGACGGCGACTCTTCGAGTAGCAGTCGCCACAGCTAATCCGTGATCTACCGCTTCGGTGAGCGAGTAGTCTGGTGAAACGTCTTCGTACTCGACGAACAGGTTGGCCATCAGGACGAGTGATCGAAGTAGGCCAAGACCGAGCATCGAAACAGCCTGCTTGGGGCATGTCACTTCAGTGGCTAGCCCAAAGAATGATGAATTGACCAGCTGAAGGACTTTTACGCTCATCGCGAGATCAGACGCGATCAGGTCACCGATTCGTTCTAGCGATGCTTCGTCAGACTGCATTTCGATGACAAGTTGTCGATACAGATCGGGAAGCGTGGGAACGTGTCGAAACTTGGAGATCAGCGATTGCATCGAGTCGCTGCTTAGTCGGTCGCAAAGCGATTGAACTCTCGTGATCGTGGCAATCAACTCATCCGCGTGGCATGGTTTTGAAAGGAACTGATGGGCGGGGCCAACAACTCTCATGACACGCTCGTGGTCAGATTGACCGCTGAGCACCAAGCGAACAACGGAGGGGTGCCTTTGAGCGACCTCGTTTAGAAGCTCTGCACCATCCATTTCAGGCATCCGCATATCGGTGACAAGTACATTCACCGATTCTTTCTCAAGGAGCTCAAGTGCCTTGGCACCATGATCAACGAATGACATCTTCCAGGTGTTCCGCTGCGGCCTGAGCATTCTTCGGAGTCCGGAGAGCACGTTTGGTTCGTCGTCGACGAAAAGGATATGACTACTCATTTCACCACCTCCAACGTGCGGTTTGTGCTTGCTGTTGTCTGCTTAGATTTTTCTTGGCGTATGGGAAGCCGGATTTCAAAGACGGTGCCTGAGCCATCTGATCGGCATATCGAGATATCGCCTTGGTGTTGATCGATGATCTGCTTGGCAATCGCGAGACCTTGTCCCGTGCCCTTCCCCGCTTGCTTGGTTGTAAAGAATGGATCAAAGATTCGGTCCGCGACCTCAGGCTTGATTCCGCATCCGTTGTCACCGATGGCGATGACTACATCGTCGTCTTCCTGAGTGGTTGTGATGGAGATCGTGCCTTTCTCAAGTCCATCATTCCCATCGCGTTTTGATTCGATCGCGTGTGCGGCGTTAACGATCAGATTGAGAATCACTTGACTGATTTGGCCCGGAATGCACTCAGCTTCCTGAAGGTCCTCATCAAGGTCCGTTTTGATCACCGAGACGTATTTCCATTCGTTTCGAGAAAGCGTGATCGTGCTTTCAATCAGCTTGGCCAAGTTGGTTGGCGTTGGCTGATTGGCAATCGGATTCGCGTACGATTTCATGGCACGCACAATGGCGACGACGCGGTCGATTCCATCGAGTGTTTGTCCGAGGGCGACGGGAACCTCTTCCCGTAAATAGGGTATGTCGGCCGCGGACATTCGGTCACGTAGACGGACGACCGCCGCACTGGGGTTCTGGCCGGACTCAAGTGATTCAACGATTTCACGGCATGCACTCAAGACACTCGTAAAGTCTTCGCAAGCATCACGAATGAATCGCGTGTTATCGCCTACATATTGAATCGGCGTGTTGATCTCATGGGCGATGCCAGCCGCCAATTCGCCGATCGACTCAAGTCTCTGCGATTGGATCAGTTGATTTCTCACGCGAAGGTATCGCTGAGCGTTGTCCAGCTTGCGTTGGAGGATGATGTCATCGACATCCTGAGCCACGTAATCGTCGACGCCGGCGAGAAACGCTGACTGGGTTCGTGGAATATTCGAAGAAGAGTCGACAGCAAAGACGCAGCCAACGAGCTGCCGTAGCTCTTCCACCTTATGATGCAATTCAGCCCGGTCGGTGGCCGCATCGACTATCGCGATAGCACACGCGTCGCTATCGTTTTTTCCAATATCCTTTAAGTCCAAGACCTCATGGCCAAGCTCGTTAAGCTTCTTGGTCCAATGATCGGCGGTGACGGGTGCGAGTTCAAGTAGATAGATTCTCATGGTTCAATTCAATCGTTTGGTGTGGAAGGGGTTGTTTTTGCTTCTCTAGCGTTGCAGTTTTGCCATCGAGCCGAAACTTCTTTGTGAAGTCGGTTGAACGAGAGCAGCTAGGTGCTGGACAATTGCTTGCGAGATGGATAATCAGCCACAGTGCACTGGCACGTGATCAAGAGCTCAGAACTAAACGCTGATGCGTGGCGGTCAACTAAATCGAAAGGCGCTTATGCCGGCAAGGATTCAGCGAAGAACTCGAAGGGCCTCGTAGGCCATTGAATCAGAGTCCGCTACGTCAGCATGGAACCTGCTTGGGGCTGAGCATCCGTTACTAACACTGCCGGTTAGAAGGAGGGACGCAACTTCAAGAGACGCCAGCTAAGCGAATCAGGTACCTGCTCTCACAGGCGGTCTCTGATTCAAGAGTGCACCAGCCGCTTCGCAAAACCAATTGTCTTGGGATACCTCGTGGGCATTAGCCCACGTGTGATCATTCAGGGATTTCGGTTGTTTAACCGTTGGCTGATAGATCGGATCTCAATCTTCTTC
The DNA here is from genome assembly GCA_039027135.1 of Planctomycetota bacterium. Lineage (GTDB taxonomy): Bacteria > Planctomycetota > Planctomycetia > Pirellulales > Pirellulaceae > Rubripirellula. The sequence continues at coordinate 2,469 of JBCCKZ010000285.1, read as the reverse complement.
TCAGCATCAAGTCCATGATGATTGAGAATTGGATGCGAGGTGGCAAGTCGGCGATTCTACGAGTGTGAAAGTCCATTCAGGCTCGTTCGCATCACGAATCCAACTCGAGTCGCGATGACAAAGCAATCACGCTCTGAGCGGCTGATACGCTGACCCAATCGAGGAGTGTTTGTCGCGTAGGCGGCATATAAATAAGTCGGCCCATCGACATCGTCCTTCACGTTCCTAGCCGACCAAGCAATCCGAACGGAGTGGGTCAGGTGCGTCGCGTGAACCTGTGATGGTGCACCCGACTCGGGAGTTGAGGAATCCGATAGAGGAGTTCTGCCAGAAGTTTGACCAGAGTCATTCTGTTCGCCAGTCGCTACAAGCGAGCAATTAGGAGCGGATACCAAGTGGATCGAAACTTCTTCCACCGAGCTTGCACCGCCAATCGAAGCATCGCTCAGCCTTTCGGTGGCGGCTTGAGATTCATTGCAACCTAGAAGGATGCCGCAAACCGCGAACGCTACGAGGAAACGAAGAGGCATGGAATACCGCAACTGGTGAGACAATTAGACTCCCCCGAGCCTGGCCATCGAAGCTTCGAACAAGATGTTTTCTTGTCGGAAGGCCCTGACGCCATCTGAAAGATAGGTTATGAATCCTTTCTCGGTGGAGAAAATAAAGATCTTTTTGGTTGGCAAGGTTTTGGCCCCTGGGAACGCCTCTTTGGCAATGGCTGACGGCTAGCTGTGGCGTGTGGAGCCTATAGGATTGTCGTTGGTCTGAAAGAGATCGAGGTGGCAGTTTCTGGCATCCATTGCCTTCGCATTCTGCGAATCTCTAGTGGTAGTTCAGCCGTGAGCTTACGATAGTGTCCATGACACAACCGCACCCCTATACACAAGATCATGCCGCCACCGCCGTACTGGGGCGGATCTTTGGCAAATTGCCGCCGGCGGAGCTTGAGTCACTCTTTGAGCATCTTCAGCCGGCTCAATTCAATCCTGGTGACACGATCGTTGAGCAAGGCGACGCACCGGATGTACTTCATTTTGTTGTTACCGGTCGCGCTCGCGTTTGGACATCCGATGAAGACGCTCGCACGATGATGACAATCGGCCCGGGAGACCCGATCGGTGCGTCGCATGTGCTTGCCAAACAGGCCTACAGTCAATCCATCACGGCTCTGACTTACCTGGAGACCTTTGGGATTCCGGCAAAGACGTTGCGTGACGTCTGCGACGCGCACCCCGAGATCTACGAGGTGCTTTGTCGAACACTTTCGAGAGACTTGGTTCGCGTTGGTGCGAAAGACTTTTTAGCGGGTCGCGAGCTCCATTCGCTCGCCATCATTCTCGCCGATCAAGATTGCCTGCCAGTCGCAAGATCTTTGATCGACCGTTTGCATAATGATGATGCGCCGATTCGGCCGATGTGGTTGGTTGAAAGCGAAACGGATCGTCATCCCGCTTGGACCGCGATGGTCAACGTCAATGACTTAGGAATGGAGGTCGCATCAACGGCTTCTCGGGATCAAGTCAGTGTCGTTCTGGCTGCCAAAGGAACACTGGCTGAATCAGCTGCCAATCAGTGTGATCGAATGATGGTGATAGGTCATCACACCCAGAACCCAAGATGGCTTTGTGACCTCGTGGCAAACTATCACAAAGAGAGATCCACCTTGGTTCGTATCTTTCCATCGGAACGCGAATCCATCATGGAAGTTCAATCGGATCTTCGCCCGTCGGGTCCGATGGCTGAGATACGAATTGTTTGCGATGAGACTCGTGTTTCGGTTGATGGAATTGAACGCTTGCATCGAAGCTTGCGTGGTCGACGTGTAGGACTTGCTCTCGGTGGCGGTGGTGCTCGAGGCATTGCTCATATTGGCGTGCTTCAGGTTTTCGCCGAACGAGGTCTCGTCTTTGATTCAGTCGCGGGTACGAGCGCGGGTGCCATCATCGGGGCTGCGTATGCGGCTGGATTTGATATGCACGAGCTCGCCAACATTTTTCGCGAAGAGTTCACGCCTCCGCGATGGTTGAGGGCAACGGCCGCGGGGCGAAGGTTTTTTTTGCTGAAGGCTTTTCGTGGTGGGCGAGTTGCAAACATCTTCGCTCGTGTGCTGGGTGAAACCACATTCGACGACCTGCGGTTGCCCCTTTCGACCACATCGGTGGATCTGATCAGTGGCAATCACGTCATCCATCGCGAAGGACGGGTCATGGATGCGGTTCTTGCAAGCATCAATCATCCGGCATTTGGTCGTCCGATCATTCGTGATGGTAAGGCGCTTGTTGATGGTGGAGTTCTCATGAATGTTCCAGCTACGGCACTAACGGAGGATGATTGCGATCTCATTGTCTCGGTCGATGTTGGTTCGCAGCTTTCTGATGGCTATGCCCAAGATGCAGAGTCGTCCGGAAAGTCGCCTGGGTTCTTGGCGACGATGGTTCGGACGATTGATGTGGCTCAGCGACACGC
>JBCCKZ010000284.1:0-7037 GCA_039027135.1 Planctomycetota bacterium | reverse complement strand
CGAAGTCACCGGAAAGCTTAGGCTCTTGAGTTTCAACCTCACCGGCCATCACCTCGCCAGTGGTACCATCCAAACTGATAGTGTCATTGGCACCGAAGGTCCGGCCACAAACGGTAATCTTCTTAGTCTTCTCGTTGATGTGAATCTCTCCAGCACCCGCGACGCAGCATTTACCCCAACCTCGGGCAACAACAGCGGCGTGACTGGTGGCACCACCGGTGCTGGTAAGGATTCCCGACGCTGCGGCCATACCTTCGACGTCTTCCGGGCTGGTCTCACGACGAACCAAAATGATCGACTCACCATCGGCGTGACGATTCTTGGCCTCTTCAGCCGTGAATGCCAATTTGCCCACGGCCGCACCTGGCGATGCGTTGAGGCCTCGGCACAGTACGTCGGCTGCGTTCCTCGCGGTCGGCTTGAACGAGGGAAGCAAGCAGTGCGTCAGGTCACCGGCGGGGACTCTCTTGACGGCTTCTTTTTCGTCGATGAGCTTCTCTTTGACCATGTCACAAGCAATCTTCACCGCGGCAACTCCGGTACGTTTGCCAGTCCGAGTTTGCAACATGAACAGCTTGCCGCGTTCGATGGTGAACTCGATGTCCTGCATATCGGTGTAATGCGTCTCGAGCTTTTCTTTGATCGCCATCAGCTCTTTATGGGCCTTGCGATCCCACTTCGACATTTGCGAAACAGGCTGCGGCGTTCGAATACCGGCCACGACGTCTTCGCCCTGGGCGTTGATGAGGAATTCACCATAGAACTTGTTTTGCCCGGTGTTGGGGTCACGAGTGAACCCAACGCCAGTGCCGCTGTCATCGCCCATGTTGCCGTATACCATTGCCTGAACGTTAACGGCGGTTCCGACAAGGTCACGAATGATCGTGTTGCCCTTACCAGCTTCGATGTTCCGGTAGGCGATCGCTCGATCAGCCATCCAAGAACCGAACACGGCTTCGATCGCGAGCTTCAGTTGCTCGATGGGATCTTGGGGGAAGTCTTGCCCGGTTCCCTTCTTGTAGACCGCTTTGTACGCGTTACAAAGATCACGAAGGCCATCAGCCGGCACGGCGGTGTCCTCGGTGACTTTGTACTTTTTCTTGACCTTGTCAAAAGCCTCTTCGAACAAATGGTGTTCGAGGCCCATCACGACATCGCCGTACATGTTGATCAGCCGGCGATAGGCATCGTAAGCGAAACGCTCATTCTTGGTTGCCTTGGCCAGCCCTTCGGTGGAGACATCGTTGAGGCCGAGGTTCAAGATGGTATTCATCATGCCCGGCATGGAAACGGCGGCCCCTGAACGCACAGAAACGAGCAATGGGTTCGAGTCGTCGCCAAACTTCTTGCCAAGCTCTTTTTCAAGCGTCTTGACGGCCTTGTCGACGTCTTTCATCAGGCCATCGGGAAGTTTCTCGCCTTGCTTGTAGTATCGCTCGCAAACCTCGGTGGTAATCGTGAATCCGGGGGGAACGGGCAGTCCGATGGAGGTCATTTCGGCAAGGTTCTTTCCCTTACCGCCCAGGGTCATCTTGTCGACTTTGGTTCCTTCTGTTTTGGTACTACCGAAGTAGTAGACCATCTTGGTTGCCATGGAGAGTGACTCTCGTATTTGGAGTTGGGTGTGGCTTGAGGTGCTGAAAATGCGATTTTCGCAGAAAAATCGGGCGGTAGCCTAATGACCGACACCGCTCGGGGCAAGTCATCGGCGGTATCTCAACCGGCTACCTTGCGGCTCCTGCCGGGAATCCGCCTACCGATGCCCTGATGCCATTGCTACGCTACCCCGCTTACCAATTTCCCTACTCAGGATGACCGAATGTTTGTCGCCGCATCGACCCAGTGCTGGCCCGACCTATCGTTGGCCGAGTGCATCGAGGTGCTGGAAGACCTCGATTTTACGGCCATAGAAATTGCCCTTCACGAGGACGGGCAGCTGAAACCAAGCGAATTGGTGGAAGATCTAGACCGTTCGATTCAATTGCTTAGGCACACTCATCGAATGGAAATTAGTGGCTATTCGGTGGACATAGGCGAGATCAACGAAAAGGCCTTTGATACGTTCAAAAAGATCTGCCACCTCGCGAAAACCACGAAAGTTGTGAACATCACCGTTCCCTCGAGCCCCGAGGGAACGGCATTTAACGAAGAAGTCGAGCGGCTCCAAAAGCTTGTCGACATCGGTTCCGACGAGGGAGTTCGAGTCTCTGTCAGGTGTCAGCTGGACTGCATGAGCCAGGATGCGGACACGCTAACCGTATTCTGTAATCATATCGAAGGTCTCGGCGTTGCCCTCGATCCCAGTGTTTATTTGGTCAAGGGAACGCTCGATCCGGCACTCGACAAAATTATCAAATTCGCGTGCAACATCTATTTACGTGATTCTCAGCCCAACGCGTTTCAGGTCAGCGTTGGTCAGGGCGAAATCGATTACAACAAAATCATCGCGATGCTGGCGCGTGAAAAGTACGACCGAGCATTAACGGTGTTCATGGAACCCCAGGAAGACCTCGATCACCGGGTAGAGCTACGTAAGCTGCGCCGACTTTTAGAAACGCTGCTTTAAAGCGATACTGGCGAGCTTTGGTGCGGATGTTGCATCGGTTTTATCACCACGATGTGACTGCCATCTTGGCGTTTGCCTAAACTATTGGTGAGACACACTTTTCGAACGCAGATGGGCCACGATCGCGGCCTGAATGCATACACCGACCTCCTAATGAGGGACAAAGAGACATGGCATCTGAAGCCGTCCAAGAATTTACTGACGATAACTTTGAAACCGAGGTCCTGAAGGCGGAAACTCCGGTTCTTGTTGACTTCTGGGCTCCGTGGTGTGGACCATGTCGCCAGATCGCTCCCATGATCGATGAGCTTGCCGACGAGACACCCGCCGCCAAGATCGGAAAGGTCAACGTGGATGAAAACCCAGGGATCGCTGGGAAGTACGGTATCCAAAGTATTCCCACGCTGATGGTTTTCAAGAATGGAGAGATCAGCGATAGCTTCGTTGGTCCAAAGCCTAAGGCCGCGTTGCAAGAAGCTCTTCAAGCCTGAGGCTTGATGACATTCAACGCCGTTCCTGAAAAGACTACCGAGATCTAGCCAAGTGTTTGGACGCTCCCGTCCACCGAAAGCTCCACTGTGGGTGGAGACTCGAGTGGACATGGAACTATTCGCAAGACGCCTTGCCCACCTCATGGGCGAGGCGTTTTTTAATGAAACTAGCGAAGAGCCTTGGACGCTCGCGCGGCCGTTGCTCAAGGACTCTCGGCATGCTGTTGAGTCCTGGGCGGTGAGGCGTTTGTCGCGTTCGGATCCAGGTGCTTGTTTGGGGGCATGGGATAAATGGGTTGAGCAATCGTCCGGATGTGATGATTTGGTTGTCATCGAGGGTTTGCGACAGATTTGCAAAGTCTGGTTGGCCGAGAAGGCGGATTTGTCCATTGACGTTCATCCCGCGTTTCCCGATGCAATGGCTGTTTTGGTTGGCTTCCCGGTAGTAGCGGCGGACGCGGCTCTCGTGAGTCAGAACCGATCGCGGGGCCCTTTTTCGAACTGGACGATGCATCGGAGTGGGCAATTTAACGCACAGCAGATCGGATATCTGGCGGCGCTTCGTTTCCAGTTGGAGGGTAAGCCGGGTGATGGACGCGAGCGAGATTTGCGTTTGGACGCCCGTCAGGTGTTTAGGCAAGCTTCAACGTGGCTCACTTGGAAACGGGCTCAGTCGATTCCCGCACTTTTCGATGCAAAGGTTGTTCCTGCTGAATCGCGCGATCAGAACCAGCTAGCGAATTGGCTTGCCGGCGAAGACGACGAGTTTTCAGAATCGGCGGCAAGGGTTTTGAAGCATGTGGAGCCCTTTAAGTCGATGGTTAAGCTGCCGAGCGAGGTGCAACGAGCGGTTCGTGATGAGCTCGTGCATCCCCGTCTGTCCCGTCGAAGTCACGCGATCGACTTGGTCGCACGTTGTAACGGGTCGCCGGAGACAAGAGCTGAGCTCAATCGCTTTCCAAGAAAAGAGCCGGCGGTTGTAAAGCTAAAGAGACTGACTTCGCTCCGCGCGTTGGGCGAGGATATATCAGCGAATGAACGAATGTTGGACCAGTTGCTACGAGATGACACCCTCGATCACCTTCCGCTATTGGAATTAATCGGTGACGTTGGAAAGCCACTTCAGACTCTTGGCTCTCGTTTGCTGGGGCACTTGATCGAAGCCATACATTTTGAGCAGGAAGATGGCATCGAAGCTCTTTGTCGGACACTCAAGCGTGTCGATGCACCAATCGAGAAACTAATGGATGCGAAACGGCTTTCAGACGCCAAGCGAGAGGCTGTATTTCAAGCGATGCGATCGATTAGCGATTGAATCTCGCGAACGATTGCCCTTCGTTGCCAACCACTCTTTGCCAAGTTTGCTAAGCTCTTTCCTGTTTCGATCAAGGTGCAGATGGGCGTCGAGCGATCAACTTTGGTCACTCGTGACGGTAAATCTGCAAGCCTCCAACGAGTGCCGTCCAGACGGCGTTCGATCTTCGCGAGTCTGCTGGGAGCGATGTTTCCGGACGCGGACCCATAAATGACCCGCTTGTACCAATGAGGCGAACGTGCTGTTGGGATTGGGAAGTTTGGCTTGATGGCGTTTCCCGTGAGTTGGTCAGTTGAAGTAGCGAGAATGCGTTGGATGAATGAAGTTTCCTGAGCGAGCTCGATCAGTTCCATCGATGCGGTAAGACGCGGGTTGATTTCAAGCAAGAAGAGTTCGTTTGATCGCGTTTCTAGGAAGTCGATGCCGAAACCACCTTGCAATTGAGAGCGTTCGACGACTTGGTTGCCTAGCTTGGACAACGTCCGCTGCATGGATGATGTGACATTGCACGGTCCATACGACCCGGCATAAAGAAACGGAAGGTCTTCGGCATGGTGTATCAGAGAACGGCAAACGCCTTGTAGGATCGCTCGTCGTCCATCTGAAAAGAAACTTGCCCCCCAGCGTCGACCCGGGATCCACGCTTCCAAGTGGTCGTTCGTGTTGTCTCTAAAGCTCAACGCTTCGGCCGATTGTTCCAAAGGCGCGTCGACAATGCCAAGTCCTCCGCTCGACTTAGCAGACTTTAATAACCAACGGTGTTTCGAGTCTTCAGTCGCAATCAGAGGCGTTGGAGGTAATTTGAATCCGGTACGTTGAACGAGGCTGGGGTAGTTCATCCGGTCTTCGACAAACTCCCATGCGGCGCGTGATGGACTCGTGGACTGGTTTAGCCAATTCAAAACACGTGGGTGTCCACCAGCCGCAATTACGAATCCGTCACCTACCGGTTTCGAGTCGTCAATCGGGTGCCAGTCATCAGAGTGCTCAAGTGTGTCCTGGTCGCCGAAAGAGTCGACTGCGATGATACGGGTTCGGCCACCAATCTCTCCGCGCTGGCGGGCCTGGTGCAGCGATTGTGCCGGCCATCTAACCGAGGCTCCAATCAGATAAATTTTGGCTGGATGGTCCAATTAGTGTCTGCTTTTAGCGTCTGTGTGCCGGGGTGGTAGCCACGCTGGTTTGGCTCTGATAATTTTCATTCTTTGATCGACGGATAACCCCCCGCATTAACGCAGGATCCTTTAATGAAGTTTTATATTGGCGAAGCCCTCACAGGCGATGGTAACGAAGTGGCTCACATTGACTTGATGTTGGGTAGCAAAGATGGTCCTGTCGGTACCGCTTTCGCGAATGCACTTGCCAATCAAAGCGAAGGTCACACAAATCTTTTGGCCGTTTTGGAGCCAAACTTGGCCGTTAAGCCGGCAACGGTGATGATCACTAAGGTCACCATCAAAGGGATGAAGCAGGCCGTTCAAATGTTTGGGCCAGCTCAAGCAGCCGTCGCTCAGGCCGTCGCCGATGCCGTTGGCGAAGGCATCATTCCTAAGGATGACGCGGAAGAACTTGTTTGCGTCTGTGGTGTATTCATTCACCCCGCTGCCGACGACGATGAAAAGATCTACAAGTACAACTACGAAGCGACCAAGGAAGCACTTAAGGCTGCTATGAGCAACGCTCCTTCGGCTGATCAGATGCTTGCCAAGAAGGATAACGCAGCCCACCCGTTCAAGGGCTTCTAGGTTCCTGCTGAAAAGTGGTAGCGGATGCCATCAGGGCTTCCGCATAGGACGCCGCAGGTGAAAACGCGGCTCGTCATTTCTGGGCTGTAAAGCTCAGCGGTGAGAGAATACGAGGCGACACGACGTTGAAGGATCTCGTCTGTGCCTCGTATTTTAAGCAAGTGTCGATCCTCGTTGGTTGAGGACCTACCCGGACCAAGCGTTTCTTTCCTGAGGGGAAGGGGTTTGCCAAGCTGATGAAAAAGATCTTATTGCAGCTCGATACGGATGCTCAGGCGAGTACCTTCGATTCGGTTGTCGCGATCGATGCGGGCGTGGACGAACTGCTGACAAGATCTGATGTCGATTCGGGGACGGCTGTCGGTCTGATTCATGGTGCGATGTTCACGCGAGGTGGAGATCAGCTCAAGAACACGGCTATCTTCGTCGGTGGCAGTCAGGTGGTCGACGCTGAACGTCTGATGGATGTCATTGGAAAGACGTTTTTCGGGCCGGTTCGAAACTCCGTCATGATGGACGCGAACGGATGCAATACTACCGCGGCCGCTGCTGTGGTCTCGGCGGGCAAGCATCTTGATCTCTCAAGTTCGAATGCGATCGTTCTCGGCGGAACAGGACCTGTCGGTTTGCGGGCAGCTCGAATGCTGGCCAGCGAGGGGTGTCGGGTGTTGCTATCGAGTCGCTCAGAGCAACGAGCACGAGCTGCCGCCGAAGATATCGCTAGCAAACTTGATGGCGGTCGAGTTGAAGGCGTTGAAGTGCTTCGTGGTGATCAGGTCAGAGCGTTGGCTGAAGATGCTCAAATCGTTATCGCGTGCGGTGCCGCTGGTGTTGAATTGATGTCGGCGGAAGATTTGTCAGCGCTCCCAGATCTTAAAGTTGCTGTCGATCTAAATGCCGTCCCGCCTGCTGGGCTTGGG
>JBCCKZ010000283.1:0-7054 GCA_039027135.1 Planctomycetota bacterium | reverse complement strand
GCGAACTTGATGAAAGAAAACAACAGTCCGCTATCCTGCGAAGCCTGGGAGCCGAACCGAGTACTATTCGAGGAATTCTGATTCTCCACTCCATGATCGTGGCCTTTGGTGGCTTGATCGTTGCCATGGTGTTGGCCCTGCTCATCACCAATGCGTTGCCTTTCATTGGGATTTCATCTCTGGCAGACGCGAAGAGTATTATCGCCACGGCCTGCGTCCTTTTCTTTGGCGTTCTCGCGGGACGCATGACAACTCTTCGAAGCGCGGAGGAGTTAAACCAGCCTAGCCTGTTTTACCAACATCACTGGAGAATCTATCTCGGAGTGTCGACGAAAGTCTCGGCTATCACGATGGTCTATGCATTCTCGGAAGCTAGGACCATGCTCCGTTCGACTCTACTGGCTTGGATCGCCTTCCCCGCACTTGTGATCGTTGTGGTGACTCTATCTCCGCTAATCGTTCGCGGCATCTGCAAAATTATTCAAACACCAGTGGCATGGATCACCAAAACCCATCCCTTCGTCTTGGATGACCACGCAAGGGCAAACGAGCGACGCATGAATGGTTCGGTACTGGCCATCTCGGTCGGACTGAGCGCATTCATATGGATGATTTGCTGGGCAGCCTCACTCCTTGATTCTTTCATGATCGACCCGCGGATGCCACGTTGGATGGTTTCGGTCTATCCCTACGGCGTCGATCAGGTTGAAACTGAAAAAGTCCTAGCGACACCAAAGTACAAGAAGATGGAACCACTCGTGTTGGTCGATACGCGTATGGCTCATAGATCGCCAGATTTAACTCTCGCTCGGTTAGAGTCGGGATCGAAGAGCCGGAGAGGGCGCGTTCCGGAACCCAACATTGGTGATCGCGAATCAAGCGTAAAATACAAAGAGGTTAGTGATCGTACATCGCTTACACCAACGCTAGTGTTCGGAGTGCGCCCAGCGTATGCACGTGATGAACTCCCCATCCAATTCTTGCAAGGAGATGCTAATAGCGCATTCACCACGCTCACAGACGAAGACGCCTGTTTGATCGACTCATGGTACGCGGAATCTCACGACGTGAATGTCGGCGATGCGATCTCGATTGCCGTTCCGGGCAAGTCACTCTCAGATTCATCAGCGGTCGCTGTTTATACCGTCCACGGTGTCGTTGAGATGAAGGGCTGGCTGATGGCGACAAAGCAGAACAAAACGCGACTATCATCGCGTCCTCATGAAGCGCTTGTGATGCTAAACATCGATCGTGTGCGTCAAGACTTTGGGACAGCTCACGCGAACTATTTCATAGGTGATCCCACGATTGATGAATCTGGGAAACTCTCAGATTACCCAAGCAACGTGAGTCTCCGCGCAGGTATTGAAGCGAGCATGAAAGACCGAATCGCAATGTCCAACGCGATCCGAAAGACCATTGATCTCAATCGCTCATTGCCCCACTCGGTGGACAACGGTCGGGTTATCACAATAAACGAGCGTAGTGTTCAAACAGACGACCTCGATAGAGTCCGCGACGCACTCAACGGTTCCTGGGGCGCCGCAACGGTCAAACGTCTCAGTTGGTTACCACTCATTTTCTTGGCGTTCAGCTTGATGTCGGTAACGGGAAGCCTCGTTGCCGCGATGCAATCGCGCAGCCGGGAGCTCGGTATCCTGCGTAGCCTCGGCATGAGTCGCCTAGGCATTGCACGATTAACATTAGCCGAAAGTCTTCTTCAAGGATTTTCAGCCATTGTGCTCTCGTCAATCATTGGCCTTGGCGGTGCATGGATCATGCTACAAGTGGCACGAATCGCCGGGTTCAACCTGCGATGGCAGGGCATTAACGCTGACCTGAGAATCCACTGGTCTTGGCTTTGGCCCGGTTGGCTTGTCACCTTGATCATATGCATTTTTGCATCGATCGTTGCTGCTTGGCGTTTTAGCCGAATGTCCCCGGCGAAACTCTTCACCACGGGAACGACGGATAAGGCATGAGGATGCATTCCTGTTTTCCCGTGGAGTCATTGCAATCTCGATACGAAACTGTAGCGCCTCTGCCATTCCAAAATGCACGTGAATCAGGGCGTCAGCTCGGTCGAATGGCAAGTGCTGAGACGCAGAAATGAATACACAAACCGAAACCGGTCCCACGATCATCCTCAAGGCCCAGAATCTATCGAAATCGTTCGGACGCGGCAGCACGGTCGTTCACGCCGTGCGTGACGTTGATATCGAGATCACGCACGGCGAGTTGGTGGCGATTGTCGGTGCTTCGGGTTCTGGGAAGACAACTCTTTTGCATCTCCTAGCTGGTATGGAAAGACCCGATGAAGGCACCATCAAAGTGTTGGATGATTCGTTCTTCCCAAATCGCGAATCAGAGATCATTCGAATACAACGAGAGAATATTGGAGTCGTCTTCCAATCATTCAATTTGCTACCCACTCTTAGCGCCGTCGACAACGCAGCGATGCCGCTACTACTCGCTGGCGTCAGTCGTAGGGATTCTCGTGAGACCGCATGCCGACAACTAAAATTGCTCGACCTCGGCGAAAGACTTCAACATCGTCCGGCACAATTGTCAGGTGGTGAGCAACAACGCGTCGCGATCGCCCGAGCATTGGTGACTAACCCTAAGATCGTCCTCGCCGACGAGCCCACCGGCAGTCTCGACTCCAAAAATTCCGAAACCATCACAGGCATTTTTCGAGAACAAGTCGCCACCAATGATCGTGCGGTGATTCTCGTTACGCACGATCGCAAGATCGCCGCCTGCGCCGATCGTGTCATCGTTCTCAACGATGGCGTCATCTCTCATCACTTCACCGGATCTGAATATGACTCATCCGCCGTTTGAAGCCATCGAAGTCCGAAAGTCATTTCGTCAAGGCGACACAACTGTCCAGGCGCTTCGTGGCGTAAGCCTTCAAACCAAGCCTGCTGAGTTCCTAGCCATCATGGGAGCCTCAGGTTCCGGCAAGAGCACACTAATGCACGCAATGGCTGGATTGACAGATATCGACAGCGGCTTGATTCGCGTGGGTGGGCAAGATTTGAGTGAACTCTCGGATTCGAAACTAACTCATTTTCGGCGCTCGCATCTCGGCGTCGTATTTCAGGCCTTCAACCTAATCACCACGCTAAGTGCGGAGGACAACGTTCGGCTTCCGGCACTAGGGAGTTCAGATCTATCCGACAAAGTTCGCGTCCTCTTCGAAACACTACACCTCGAGGACCGTCGCAGTCACAGGCCAGACGCTCTATCCGGTGGAGAACAACAACGTGTCGCGATCGCAAGAGCTTTGGTGACTGACCCGACACTCTTACTTCTCGATGAACCCACCGGAAGCCTTGATTCAATCGCCGGCCAGGAACTTTGCGAGATACTGCACACTCTGTCGAAACAGCAAAATCGCAACATCGTCATCGTCACTCACGAACCCGCTGTCGCCCACTGGGCGGATCGAGTGGTCGTATTGAAAGATGGTCATTTGGTTGGTGATTTTTCGACCGAGGGTCTGGATAACGCCGAAATACTGTCTCAACACTATCAATCGATCCTTCAATCAAATGACTCAATAGCGGTAGCAAAACCGTGAAGACAATCTGCCTACTGATCCTTGCGAACCTGCGAGCTCACAAGACTCGTACTGTGCTGACAACGATCGCAACCGCAGGTTCGATTTGCTTATTGATTTGGATCATCAGCGTCTATCTTTCGACGATTCGCTCGTTCGATCTATATGCCTCGCGAGCGCTCGGCCACTACGACTTGATCGTGGATCCAGTCAGCCGGAAAGCCGATCGAAACGTTGATGAGGAAGCCATTGATATTCTTCGAAGCAGCAACGATGTGATGACAATTGACCCCATGTGGGCTCAACTATTGACCGTCAAGCCAGATCCATCGATCGTGTCAGAGGAGAACCGTGAAGGATTCCGTGGTGACTACACACCTGAAGAAGTCATCATCGCCACCGACGCGGAGCAACCACCATTTCCGATTCTTGAAGGACAGTGGATCTACGATGATCAAACCGCTGCATTGGAAGTTGTCATTAGCCAACAACTCTCTGAGTTACTCGGTATAGGTGAAGGTGATCAACTCATTGTTCCGGGTCCGACTGATGATCGACCGATCCTGAAAATCATCGGTGTGATCGAGCCTCCCCCTGCAACGGTTACCGGTGCCACCGTCGGATCACGGTTGCTACCCAGCCCGAGCGTTGGGGGCATTTTCTGCTCGATGCGGGATGCTACCACGCTTCACGGAACCGATCCGGTGATCACGTTTGTCGCATTGGTGCTCGGTGAGTCAACCGACATTCATGAGTTTCGCTATCGACTCATGCCCCAGCTATACGCCCTCGACAATCCCGCACAGTTCATGACGGACCTGGACATGGAGGAAGAAATGTCCGAGGCGGCCAAAGCGGGAAGTCTGACCTTGCAGGCTTACGTTGTTGGAATCATAGCCGTGATGCTCGCTTTCCTGGTCATCTTTTCGACACTTTCCATGGGGGTTAGTGAACGCGTCCGACAGTTTGCATTACTTCGAGCGATCATCCTAACGAAGCGAGAACTTGCTCTACTCATCGCAGGTGAAGGACTCGTTCTTGTCGGCCTCGGGTTAATGATCGGCATTCCCGCTGGATGGATGCTTGTTCAATTGATGGACAGAGCGACCAATGGGCTGATTCGACACGGTGTCGACGTCTATCCATTGGGCATCTTGATCGCCATTGCAGTATCAGGTGCCTCCTCATTGGTCGCTGGGATACTCCCAGCTTGGAGAGCCACGCGAGTGAAACCACTTGATGCGGTTTCGTCACAAAATCTATCCCTGCACACAGACGATCGACGTGTTACGTACGTCTGGTTATGCATTGCGGTATCGTTGATCGTCATTCTTCCGTGGTTGAGTTTTGGTGATCCACCCGGACCCGGCGATTCGGTTATTGGAAGATTGATACTCGGTTCGGCGGGGCTTGCATTAGGTCTGCTATTGCTGACACCTATGATCGTTCGACTGGTGGAAAGAGTACTCGCACCACCTTTAGCTTGGCTCCTTGGGTTGCCGACGGAATTACTTGAAAAACAACTCTCCGGCCAACTTTGGCGAACCGTCGCCTGTGCGATGACGCTAAGCATCGGCATGGGTCTTTTTGCCGGCATCCACATATGGGGCCGTTCAATGGTGCAAGTTTTCATACCCACGTCCTGGGCACCTGAGGCAACGTTGGTATTCGATCACACATTAATGACTGAAGAAGTCAAACGGCTTGAGCAACTCGATAGCAACCTTGATTTCCAGCCTCTCATCGTTGAACAACCTCGCCTTCGTGATGATGTTCTCAACAGCGCCGAGTTCCCCTCCGTCACGCGACAAATGGTTTCGGTAATCATCGGCATCGACTCCCAGTTGGCCTTCGGAGAGATCAACCCGTTCATAGAAACCGAATGGGTTGCTGGATCGCCCAACGATGCCGTGCAGCGAATGACTCACGACCGTGGATGCGTTGTGCCTGATCACTTCCTAAGACAATCAGGCTTGACCGTGGGTGACGAGCTGTTTTTCGTCCCGCCCGAAAGCCCTCGCGAAGTTCGTCGTTATACCATCGCTGGTGCCGTTCGAATCCAAGGTGGCCAGTGGATGACCAAATCCACCAATATGCGACAACGAACCCATCGATCGGCAGGTTTGATCTTTGCAGATTTCGAACACGTCAAAGCTGACTTCTCAATCCCTGGACCTCGCCATATATGGGTAAACGCAAAAGAAGGCAAAATCAATATTGACCAGTTGACTCAACAATTGCACGAACTTGAAGCCAAAACGCCCATCAACCGCAACGAAGTAAGGGTCGGTTCTTCTGGTAAGTCATCTGTTGACAGTGACACCGACGATTCAAGTTCGAATACTCGCGTAGTCGCAACGTCAGGTATCGGATCTCAAGTCGAACGCGGGGCGGCTTTCTGGCTTTGGTTCATGAGTATTATTCCGCTCATCGCCATGGCGATCTCTAGCCTAGCGATGCTCAATATGTTCTTGGCGTCCGTAAGAGCAAGGCGATGGGACTTTGGAATCCTTCGCTCTTTGGGTTTCACACGAAGTGTTTTAGTGCGAATCGTCATTGCTGAAGGGATACTCGTGGGCCTGGTCGCATGCGTGATCGGATGTATCTTTGGGATCAGTGCTGGATGGAGCGGGACAGCGCTCACGCAGGCCACCAGCTGGTTCGGGGGAATGACCATTCGTTTGACCATCCCCGTGCTAACACTTCTAATCGGCTGTCTGGTGATGTTGGGATTCGCGGCAACAGCGGCGATCTGGCCGGCGCTTCGAATCGCATTCACTTCGCCTCTGACACTCCTATCTCATGGCCGCGGACAAGGCCAAGGTTAGCCAACGGCTAGATACAGAATGCTCTCACCATCATCGGTGATTGATATCAAACTACTATTCAATTCTTCAATGGGCCATGTAGCGCATCTTGCAACTTCGTGATTAAGAAACGAGTGTGGGATTCGAGTAATATGTCGAAGCCTTGAGTCCAGCCAAATCGATTTGTTTTGGGCCGCTTGTGCTGGGCCTATCCAACTCGCAATTACGTTGAAAGAGATCAAAACTAGTGACATTCGATGGTCGTCTTTCATTGCATTTGGCAATGATCCTTGCATTCCCAAATCTCTTATCAGACGCCTCTCTCGCTGAAGGGTATCGGCCCAAGATCGGCGAACGGTTTTCGTATGCCATACAGTTTGCTTGGAACCTGAGGGGTCGCGGTGTGGTAGCTACACATCCCTTGGATCGTCGCACTTCCATGCACTTAATTGACTATCGAGTATTGGATTCGAACGATAGCGAAGTCGTGCTTCAATACCAGTGTCGTCCGGCGTCCTACCATTATGGCGCATGGCAAACGGAACAGGAGAGTTTCGATCTTGAGTTGCAGCGAATCGAAAGATCGATTGCATCTGCAAAAGAACTCGAGCCTGCTGCCTCGTCTTTCTCCTCGAGGATGAGATCACTTGGAGTCAATACTGGGTCGAGGATGAAGCCCATG
>JBCCKZ010000282.1:0-7106 GCA_039027135.1 Planctomycetota bacterium | reverse complement strand
TTTGGCGCATCTCGGTGCGCTACCCCTTGAACTCTTGAATTTGTACGGCAGCGAAATTCAGGGTGATGCCATCGCAAACTTGCCAATGTGGCCGAACCTCGAAAACCTCGTCGTGAATGCACCCCGACCATCAACGATCGATGATCAGTCAGTCATGTCGCTGTCCAAGTACCCAAACCTCCGGTATCTCAGCCTCGCGCAACTGCACAATGTGACCAGCAGAGGCCTGGAGGTGTTGGCCAGCCTACCTGAACTCGAATCGTTGCTAATCGCCTCGATCCACGGGATGAGCGACGCCAACATGAAGTCCATCGCAACGGAGCTTCCCAAGCTACGAACGCTGACCCTAAAAAAGACCACAGGTCAGATCACCGAAACGGGATTTCGTCACTTGGAATCGGCAAAGCATCTTCGTCTGATCGATTTTGGCAGCTTTACGCGAGATAGCCCGTCTGACAAAACCGTAAGTCATTTACGCACTGCCTTACCCAATTGCGAGATCAAGCAATGATGATCGGATGATTTGATCTTCATCATCGAAGCTGGGCTCATCGCGAATCGTCTTGTGATCCTATCGCTTCTTGGCCAAACGTGAACAACTGCCATGTCGATATGGCTCCGATGGAAATCGCGAGTGGCAATCGGCAAGGAGATTTACAAGTCACGAAGCGCTCTGAACTTTGACGTCGGTCGATCACTCATGGCTGACTCCGGTTTTCAATGCGACGGGGAAGAGTCTCCGTCGTACCTGACTCCTTGAAATTCTCGAATGCCACGCACGGGGTTGTCTGTGGTCGCGGTCCATAGCTTGACTCCAGTCGTGCTAGACTGCGGTTCTGGTTGTCAATCGATTTGTCTAGTGTGGCGGAGGCCTTGGCGTGGTCCGAAAGTTTTTTCTTGTTGCATCTCTTAACATTGCTTCGTTGAGCCTCATACCGTGCATGAGCATGGCTCATGACGGGCATCGCCATTCCGAATACGTTTCGGAAGCAAGCCACATTGTGGGAACGTACTTGCCGGAAGCCCGTGATCACTCGGCGGATGCAATGGCGGCGGCTGGTCAAGCATTCATGGCATCGCTCGACCAATCGCAGCGTGCAAAGGTACTTGAAGAGCTGAAGAGTGATGAGCGAACGCGATGGACCAACCTGCCGCAGCGATCCGGTAACGGTGGACTTGCCCTCGGCAAATGCAACGAAAAACAAATGATGGCCTTTTGCGATCTGATGGCCACCTTGCTCAGCGACGAAGGCTATCGAAAGATTTGCAACGTGATGCTTGCCGACGACCAACTGCTCGATGGCGGTCAGCCTCGGCCCGGTTTCGGAACGGAGGATTTTTTTGTGGTCCTTTTCGGTGAGCCTTCACCGACGGAACCATGGGGATTCCAGCTCGACGGACACCATCTCGGGCTGAACCTATCCGTTTATGGTAACGACATCACATTGGCACCCAGTCACACAGGAGCTCAGCCCGTTGTATTCAAAATTGACGATCAAGAGATTCGACCCTTGGCTGGCGAGAACGATCTCGCCTTTGAGCTCGTTGGTAGCTTCACACAAACTCAGAAGCAGATCGCCATCCTGTCTGATCGGAGAGGAAATTTGGTAGCTGGGCCGGGTAAGGATCAGATTCCCCAGCTCGGAGGTCTTTCTTGTGACGGTTTTTCAGAATCGCAGATGAAACTGTTGGAACAGCTCATTTTCGAATGGGTTGGAATTTTGCCACCCGAGCAAGCTGAAAGCCGCATGCAAGCACTGAAGCGAGAGATCCCAAAAATGAGATTCGGTTGGCGTGGCCGTACTAGGAATGGCAGTGCAATTTATTATTCGATTCAAGGTCCCACTCTATTAATCGAGTACGCCGCTCAAGATCGCCGCGCTAATCACATCCACACTATTTACCGAGATCCCACCAACGCCTACGGACGGCAGCTCGAGGGAGAGTAATTTGGCGATTCATTGATCCCACTTGACTGTGCCGGTGTTGATTCCGGACGTCTCACCTGGTTGGCATTCTCCAAGAGACTTCATTACGACCCCATTTTGATCGCTCTTTCAATTCGCTTTCAGGTCAATGTCGATGATATTCATTGCGATGAAACTCATGACATTCAATTTGCTGTTCTGGATGTCGTGTGTTGCTTACGCGCATGATGGTCATGAAGATCGGGAAAGCAGGCCGCAATCAGATTTTGGTAATCGTCACGGTTCTCGTGTCATGCATGATCTCAATCGGTCTGCCACTGAAACGGGTAAGCATCCGGCGGTGTTATTGATCAACTTCATGAAGGATGCGAAGAAGCCTGACATCGCAAGACACTTTGAGAAGTTTGACGGAGTGACGACCCGTTGGGATGAAGGCACGCTGTATGTGGAATCAAACGGGCTGCCCAATCACAACATGATGATCGGTATCAAAAACTGGCAGCAGCAGGTTCCGTTACCTCAGCCCTTTACAGGTTCCAACGCCTGGAAAATTCCCCTGCAACCACGGTTAGCTCGCACGCCGATCCGTGCGAAAGAAACCTCATTCCGCGGTGCCATCGCTGTTGCCGTCAACGGGGTTCCGATTTTCAGTGCTTTGAACAATCGTGGTGTCGATGCCTACTTGGCCGGTGAACTGGACCAATGGGGCGGACACTGTGGTCGCGGTGATGACTATCACTATCACATCGCGCCGTTGCACCTGGAGAAAACGGTTGGCAAGGGCAATCCGATTGCGTTTGCGTTAGACGGCTTTCCGATCTTTGGACTGACCGAAGCAGACGGTTCACCAGTCGGCAAACTCGATGAGCTCAATGGCCAATTCGATTCCAACGGTAACTACCACTACCACGCCACGATGAAGTATCCATACATCAACGGTGGCATTCGTGGGGTGGTTGATTTTCGCAATGGTGAAATTACTTCGCAGCCGCGTGATTCACCCATTCGTCCTGGACAACCGCCGCTACGCGGTGCGGTGATCACAGACTTTCAAACAGATAACGCAAGCTCACTGCTGACTTATCGCATCCAAGGTCGCAGTGCCACGATCGCATACGCTCCAAAAGGCGATAACGCTTGGAAATTCACCTACACTGAGCCCAACGGACAATCGCGAACGGAGACGTACCAACGACGTCCTGCTCGAGAAGATCGTGGCGGAAGACGACCACCACCTCCACGTCGCGGTGATCGTCCACCGCGACGATAGGAAATGAGTGGGATTTTCTTTTAGCTCTTTTCGGCTTAGTCCCAGCTAGAACACTGGCATAAGCACACACGAATCCGCACCGCACTTAGTTCTTTGGAGGATTCTTTTCGTAGGCCTTTTGGGCTTCATCGCTTTCTTCCATGCTGGCGTTGGACTGAGCCATCATTTCGTTGTATTTGTCAATGTCGCTTTGCTGAATGCCTTCGGTAATCACTGTCGACTGGTTGTCCGAACACCCGATCGACATCACCGCAAGCAGAGCCACGCTAGCTATCAATTGTTTCATGGTTACGTGCTAAGAGAATGGTTTCGATGTTTAAATTCGTTTGTATCAACGGGCTGTCACGATTCAAAAGTTCGTGACAGCCCGAACAATCCACGTATGGGAGTTTTCGATTCGCAATCCGCGAAGCCGACTTTGACTCGGCTGCTCAGATTTCTTCGTCGATGATTTCTTTGACGGCGCGAGTGCCCAAGGCGCCCCACAAACCATACTCGCTGGGAGTACCAGGATTTCGCCATCGGGTCGGGGCAAGTGCTTCCTGATCGCCCGTATCAATGGAATCAGTGATGAACTTGACCGCACCATCGGCCATCAAGATGTGAATCCCACCGGGGTGTCGGCTCGACCCGCTGTACCAACCCGAGTTCCCGGCATTTTGCTCAGTACAAATTTCACTATTGGGTGGGTTGGCAGTGAAGAAACCGCTGTAATTCGGACGAAATTCCGCCCAGCGGAAGCCGCGGCCATCGACGGGACCAACCGTGTTTTGAGCTGGGTCCCAAAATTGTGGTCGGAGAGGGTCAAGCAAACCATTGCAGTCGTTTGGCGGATACGTCCGCGAAAAACTCCAGCCGCGGCTCAGTGCGACCGTTCGCGAATCTCGGTCGCCCAAATCCGTGGCGATTTCACCAGCGGCAATCGTGTTTGATAGACCATCCAGGATGTCACGGAAACGCATGCTGAGGTGAGCAGCAAAAACACCACGGGCAGACGCTCGTTGTTCTTGAGCAAGACCTTCGGATTCGCGGCCCAGTGGAGCTGATCCGTTGATCCAAGCACCTTGGTGAGCCCTTTCCGCGGTGTCGCCCAAACATGCGGCATAATTGGTTCGGCCCAAAGCGGGAAGGCCGCGTCCGGGATCACTCGGACATCGCAATGTCGACACCTCTGTTCCCCAAGGAATGTAAAGAATTTCATCGGGTGTGGGGCCCATGGGTGGGAACGGCGCTCCGCCAGCACGTCGTGCTTGGACAGATCCGTTGGTACTGGCCGCTGGGGGACTGTTCCCAGCCGCGTCAGTGTTCATCGGGTTGGAAATTTGCTCCCACAGAGCTTGCTGCTCGAAATAGGGAAGAAGACCGACCAAAAAACTCAATCGTCCGTTGTTTGAGGTTTCCGATGCACGCCAAATCTGGGTTGTAATTTGATCCGTGGTGCCAGCACCATGGATTGGCAGTTGCTTAAACTGCGAGTGGTAATTGTGGAGGGCTAAGCCGACCTGCTTGAAGTTGTTTGAACAGCTCATTCGCCTTGCGGCTTCGCGGGCGGCTTGAACGGCGGGCAAAAGCAACCCTACGAGAACGCCGATAATGGCGATGACAACCAACAATTCCACGAGCGTGAAACCGGAGGCCAAACGCTTTTCCTTGGACATATGCATTACCTAAAAATGACATCAAAGTTGCCGATCATTTATCAACCAACGCTCCAATAATTGGGGGTGATGTGACTTTCTTGACCGGTGAGAAACTGCGACTAGCGGATGCAGCAGCACCCATCGCGATCTATAGTGGTGAAAATGGCACCGATGACCATAGCAATCCCTGCAGTCACATAGCAATTCTCGACCCCGCAGGTCGTTGACTGAAACAAGGTCTTCCAACGCTTTATGATGGGATCGCGATGAATGCGGAACCAAAATTCATCTCCCGCCAAACCGTCGATGCTCGGCGTTTTTATCTTGATCTTGATCCGCCGACCGATGCAGGACTTGCCGTCGTTTGTGGCGGTGTTGAGCGAGTCCATCCGAACTATTACATCGACCGAAAGACGTTCCCGTACTTTGGTGTAGAACTTGTCGCCGAAGGTTCCGGCACGGTCTGGTTGAATGACCAGGAGCACAGTTTGTCGCCGGGAACGGCGTTCGCTTATGGACCCAGTGTGCCGCATCGCATCCGCAATGATTCGGCGATTGGAATGCGAAAATACTATTTGGATTTCGTCGGGACGGAATCGGTGTCGCTGCTCTCTAGTTCGGGACTGTTATCGGGCAGACCGGTCGTACTACAGAGCATTATTGAAGTGGCCGAACTATGGGATTCGATCGCCCGTGAAGCGATCCATCACAGTGCCATTTCGATCAAGATATGTCCGCTACTAACTCGAATCCTTCTACTAAAAGTGCAGCAGCGAACCGTATCAGAGGGAGATCGAATTACGGAAGGCTTCAGGACTTACGATAAGGTCCGAAAATATATTGAGGAGCGGTTCCTCGAGATCTCCACGATTGAAGACGTCGCTGAAGCCTGCGGCATCTCAGCAACGCATGTGTCTCGATTGTTCAAACGCTATTCGGACACGAGTGCATCCCTGGTGTTACGTCGGAAACGAATGCACTTTGCCGCTCAGCTGCTCATTGAAGACCGATTGATGGTCCGAGAAGTGGCCGAACGTTTGGGATTCGCTGATCAGTTTCAGTTCTCACGCGCCTTCAAACAAATCCATGGCATCGCTCCGAGCAAACTGAAGCTGGATGACTATCGTTGATCTCATCAGTGTCCGTACTGATCGGCGAAGCCCTTTCTCTTTCACGAGCATAACGTGCGAGCTGTAGAATGCTTCTGACGATTTCAAACACGTCAAGCGATAACTTGGTTGCATGCAGCCAATTTGATCCGCTAGTCTGGCCGCACATCTGAATCAACTGGAGAACGTCTTACGACGACATCAAGTTGGGATGTTTGAATCAGTCAACGTCACCGAGTCTTGATGGCATTCAGCGTTTTTGCTGTTAGCTTCATGACCGGTCCGATCAGATCATTTTCATTCTGAAAGACATCTTTAAGACCAAATTGGTCATTGATGAAGCGCTTTTGCTTTGGTGATAGCGCGAAGTAAGCATCCCATTGTTTCATTAGATATGCGCCACCTGGACCGCTCAGCAGTGCCTCCAAGTCCCGCTGCGTTGCTTGCGGATTCAATCTGCGACGCGCTTCGGATGCAATTGTCTCTCCCAGCGTCGAGTTAACCTGCGACATTAAAAATGCGACGGTTGATAGCGCGATGGGACCGATTTGGCGATCCGATAAGAAGCGTGTTAGTTCCGCTTTCGCGTCGTCCTTTTGACCAAATCCGCACATGGCAGCCACCCGCATCACGCGATGCGGCCACTGATTCGGTGAGCAGATTCGGGCTCCCCAATGCAGCAGTTGATGACTGATGAATAGTCGTGTTGACGATTCCTCATCAAGCGCAATCAGGAGCATTCGGTTGGAAGCCGGAATGTCAAATTGCTCGATGTTTGTCTTGTTTGGTAACTTGCAGAGGTGATCATCAAGTGGACTCAAGCAACCCTCAGCAACGAAGTGCCGAGCGATTGATGTCATCATCGAAGTCGCGTCGTCCTCGTCGTTTGAACCATCTGTACCCGAAACTAACTCGCAAAAAGTGGGCTCAAGAAAAAACTGCGCGATTGATGTCAGTGGCCGCGATGAATCAAACGCATCGGGCAACTCTTTCGACTTTGCCATGATCTCGTCGTTCAGTTGCGCCAAAGCATTGCGTTGAAACGAAAGCTTACATGAGCCGTCGTTTCGAGCCCAGCGTTCAACCTGACCGCTCGCGACGTCAATGATTAATTCGCCAGTGCTGTTCTTTGTGATGTGGCGACCGGCGTTCAAACTCG
>JBCCKZ010000281.1:0-7131 GCA_039027135.1 Planctomycetota bacterium | reverse complement strand
GACATCGTCAAGGATAGTGGAGGACGCTGCAGCGGCTGTGGTCACGACGGGTTCCTGGGTGTGTGTCGACAGTTGGGTCGCGAGGTCAGTTTCGTGGGTCGAATCGTCAACCGCAACATTGCGGGTTGAGTCATTTTGCGAAAGTAAATCGGTTGAGTCGTCCTCTTGCAAGGTTTGGTTGGCCACAGGCGGTAAATCCTGCCGGCCTCGAAGCCCAAAAATCTGCAGAAAACGCTTGGTAGTATCGTACAAATAGGGCCGGCCCAGCTCATCGCTACGTCCGGCGATCCGTACTAAATCCCGTTCAATCAATTGTCGCAGGATCTCCCCGCACGCAACACCACGGATGGATTCGACCACAGCGCGAGAAACCGGGCCCCGATAGGCAACCACCGCCAACGTTTCCATCATTGGCGTACTCAAACGCATCATCCGAGGCACTTGAGGAAGTCGAGAGAGCCAGGGTGCGACTGCGGAATGAGTCAGCATCTGAAATCCACCAGCCACATTCTCAACCCGAAGGGCTCGGTTGTAGCCTCGGTAAAGCTCGTTGAGTTCACGGACGCACGCCCGAGCTCGCGTCGCATCGGAAACGCCTGCCACCTGAGCGAGACGCCTGGGACTCAAGGGTGCTTGGCTCATTAGTAAAGCCGCTTCAACTCGCTGTCGGTCTCGATCCGGGTTTCCATCCTGTTTTTCCTCATCGCTTAACTCCTTCGCACGGGGAGCTGCTCGCGTCTGGCTGGCGAGCCAAGACGAGGTCGATCTTTGGGTTCTCGCGTGGACACGCCAACTACCAAACCGCTCCGATACTTGAATCCAGGGATTCGTGTAGAAATTTCGCAAAAGGTTTGGCAACAAAACATCCGTTTCTGGCGGTCAAATCAAATTCAATTCCTCGGTGATAGAATAACGTTTTGTCGCCACAGAAAACCTTTCATCCATCTGACTTGTCAATCTTGAGGTCTCGAACTGTCTTTCCGACTCAAAACCACATTGTTGATCGTGACAGCGATTCTGACACTCTTGGTCATTGTGGGAGGTGTCTGGCTCGGCGGACGCGTTCATGGATCTGAATTCTCACCGTCAGATTTCAGCATTCGAGAGTTTCACTTTTACGAAGTACCTCTGCTTCACACTCAAATCACACCCATCAAAAGAACCACAAGAACGCTCGGGTTTCCTCGGTACTTGGTAGCTCAATCTCTCATTGATTCATCCAAGAGCGACCCGCCCGTCTGGCATCTTGCATCCATTGGTCGTGGGGGAACGGCTCCGGAAGATGCGGATGCTGGTTTGTTGGTGGATCAGTTCAATCTAACGATCGACGGCAAAGAGTTTTGGCGAACATGGAGTGACGATCATCCTAAAATCGCAGCCGTCCTTTGGCCCGTTATTCAGGATTTAGCTTACGAAGAACTCTACGTGCTTGTTCCGGATGTCCTTGAAGAAGCCCTCAAACAAACCCCACCTCCCATGTTTCGAGATGCTCTTAAAGAACGAGTTAAGCTCGAAATCAATCGTTTGGTCGAGTACCTAAAATTATCTGACAATGACACGCTTGCTGATGCACTCGAGAACAAGTTGAACTCCGAATGGTTCAAAGAGCTCGGTCAACCAGTAAAGCAAGAAGCTGAGGTGAGTCAGTGATGACCACATCGCCTGCGGTCATCTATCTCGATAACAACGCCACGACAGCGATGGATCCTCGGGTCGCCGATGAAATGATGCGATGGTACCAGGCGGGTCCCATCAATCCAGCGAGTCCTCATCGGCTTGGCCAAAGAGCTCGAGTCGCAATGGATGATGCCATTGAGTTAATTGGTCAATGTCTAAGATGTGATCTAGGTCATCCCGGAGGGCCACGTCTGATCATTACCAGCGGAGGTACTGAGTCGAACAACCTAGCACTCTCCGGGATCGCCATCGATGGCCCATTGCTCGTCAGTTCGATCGAGCACGCAAGCGTTCTTGCAATGGCTAAAAAGCTAGCCGCGGAAGGCCGCCGCGTTCGCACCCTCGATGTCGATCAGAACGGCTTGGTCAAGATTGAGAGGCTAGTCGAAGAGATTGAATCCGTGACACCTCCCAGCATGGTGGCCGTCATGTCGGCAAATAATGAGACCGGTGTCGTTCAACCGATTGGTAAGATCGCACGCCTATGTCAACAACACAGCATTCACCTACATGTCGATGCAACACAATCGATCGGAAAGTTCGAGACCCGCGATGACCCGATGGGACTCGGTTTGGATGGTGATCTAGCATCAAGTGGAATCACTTCGCTCACCTTTGCAGCACACAAATTTCATGGGCCTACAGGTGTCGGTGGTCTCTGGATTGCTGGTGGCGTTCAAGTAGAAGCAATGATGCGCGGAGGTGAACAACAATTGGACACCCGACCCGGAACCGAAGCGTTACCATTGGTTGTGGGAATGGCCGAGGCTATGAGACTTGCCGTGGAATCCGCCGATGAATCCGTACGCCTGATGAAGGGTCTTCGCGATCACTTGGAAAGTCAAATCGTGAAAGCCATTCCATCTTGTCATGTTCATTCGCAGAGTGTTCCCCGACTTCCCAATACAACGTGCATCGCATTCCCGGGCATTGATCGGCAATCACTGCTAATGGCGCTCGATATGAAAGCCGTGGCCTGCAGTAGTACCTCCGCATGTAGCAGCGGAAGTAGCCCGCCATCTCATGTGCTCACAGCAATGGGCGCATCTGAGGAACAGCTTCGATCAACTCTACGATTCGCAGTGTCCCGCCTGACAAAATCTTCGGAAATAAAGTTATCAACAGAACATATCCTCATTTGCTGCAATAACTTACGGTGATTAAAGATGGTGCATAACTTCTATTTTTCCACTGGCTTATCCCCAACGGCCGACTAGAATGCGGCTGCACGGACGTGGCTAGGCGTTTGTCTAGTAGACATTTGTGAAAAGTTGTGAACCGTGTCTTCAGTAGTCTCTCCAGCAGAAATTCCAGGTTCTGATTCGTCGACGACGGGTCCGAGTCGGACAGATACCGCATCGGTTGCGGGCTCTTCGGCAAGAGCTGTATCGTCGGTGAGGACTTGGGCGATCGAGTCGCCACCACTTCGTGCTCATGGTAGACGCCGTGGTATCACTCAAACTGCCTTACCCTACTTCGTTTCGGGTCCTGAAAACCGGCTGGCTTCATTGGCCTGCGCCGGTGATGTCGATGTCTTTTCGCTCGGAAATCCAGTCTTGGTGATTGGTCCGTCTGGAAGCGGCAAAACGACGGTCATGCTGCACCTAGCCAATCGAGCTTTAATAGCTTCGAGAAGCACATCGATTGATCAACCATCGATCGATGGAGAAGTGCTCTACATATCCGCTGTCGACTTCGCGAAGGATTATGCCGAATCCGTAGCCGCCGAAGACGTCAGTTCTTTGGCCGATCGTCTCGATCGTGCGTTGGTGCTCGTGGTTGATGATGTTCACTCAATCGCTGACAAGCCCTCAGCCCAAGCCGAATTGGCCAGAAGAATCGAACATCGATGCGATCGCGGTAAAGCAGTCCTAGTCAGCTTTCGCCACATGCCACAAGAGACCCGCGGTATTTCAACAGCTCTGGCAAGTCGCTGCTCTCCGGGCCTCACGATCCCGCTAAGCGTGCCAGGCCCCCTGATCCGTCAACAGCTGCTTTCTGAGTTGGCAGCAACTCGAGATATTGAACTCACCTCTGATCAACTGAAGCTTTTGGACGCGAAACTAGAAACAGGTATCACCGTTCCTGGTATGGCTGCTTCGATAAATCAGCTTGATCTTTGGTGTCGGATGAACGAATCCGGAATCGACGCTCAGGCAATCGAATCGTCTGCAAAACACAGCCGCCAAAGTCGTGATCTTTCGTTGCAGGCGATCACTCAAGCGGTTGGGCGACACTTCAAGATTCGAGTCACTGATTTACGAAGTAGCACTCGTCGAAAGCAAATCATGCGAGCTAGATCGCTCGCGATGTGGCTCGCCAGGCAGTGCACCTCGATGAGTCTTCAGCAAATCGGTGACTATTTTGGCGGTCGGGACCACACGACTGTCATGCATGCGGTGCGACAGATTGATTCGCTCATGGATGCAGATGCCGTGATCCGTCGGGCCGCGAACGAACTACGCGAGAAACTACGGTGAATAAGTTGTTGGTTTGCCGTCAATTACCGACGGTAAATGTCGACAACCTCAAAGTGCCCCGATCGTCTTGTTTTTGTTGTTGGGTTAATGCCCATTCCCCAACAGGTCCTCGTCAATCAAACGACGAGTTCTCCACACCAGTGTCCGTTAGCTAATTCATTGTTCGGATAGCACTTACGTTCGTCACCATCTGCAGATCAACACAATGCAATCTAGGTCAATGACGACGATGAAAGATAAATACTCTATTTAACTATCAATCATTCAAACTCACTGAGTTCTCAGAGGTCCTCATCTTCGCGAGGGCTCCTGAAAGCCTTATCCTGTGTGTTGAATTCCACACACCTGTGACGACCCATGAAGATTGTTTGCCAGCGAGATTCTCTAACCAATGCCTTTAGTTTGGCTGCCAGTATTGCCCCATCGCGCAGCCCGAAAGAAATTCTTCAGAACGTCAAAATCAATGCGTCAGCCGATAAGCTGATTCTGATTGCAACCGACATGGAGGTTGGAATTCGGTTGGAGATGTCTGATGGTGTGGAGGTTGAGACTGAAGGAACGGCATTACTCCCCGTCGTCCGCATGATGTCGATCTTACGCGAAAGCAACGATGAGACTCTCACCATTGAGACGGACGATACCGGGATCCGAATTTCCGGCAGCCGAAGTCGTTTTCGTCTGCCAGGCAGCAATCCCGACGAGTTCCCAAGCGTGGTGGGATTCGAGGAGGAGAAGTACCATGTCTTACCAACGAGGTTGTTTCGTGAAATGGTCAAGCGAACGGTCTTTGCTACTGATCCCGAATCAAGTCGTTACGCATTAGGTGGCGTCCTCTTTGAGATGGAGGGCAACCAAGTGACAGCCGTTGGTACCGATGGTCGCCGGTTGGCCAGAATGGAGGGAACCGGTGAATCGATTGGTGAGCATCAGACGTCAGGAATGACCACTATCATTCCGACTCGTGCGATTCAATTGATGGAGCGTGCGGTCAGTGATTCCGATGAAACCGTCGATGTCGCGGCACGACAAAGTGACTTGTTGGTTCGCACAAGCCGAGCGGTGATCTACTCACGTTTGGTTGAAGGTCGTTTTCCAAATTGGCGTCAGGTGATGCCACAACGCGAGGACTCGGTTCAATTGGACATGACCGTGGGCCCTGTATTTGCCGCGCTACGCCAAGCAGCGATCGTCACCGACATGGATAGTCGAGGGATTGATTTTACCTTTGCCGATGGAACGTTGCGTTTGGAAGCGTCAACGGCTGAAATTGGCGAGTCCCAAGTGGAGCTGCCAATTGCGTACGAAGGCGAATCCATCTCGCTGACAATGGATTTTCGATATGTGGCAGACTTCTTAAAGGTCTTGGACAACGAAACGAACTTCATCTTCGATGTTCAAAACAGTGGCACGCCCGCGATCCTTTCGACCGATGATGGGTATGCCTACGTGATCATGCCGATGAAGAAAGACCGATGAGTCAGTGAGCTGTGATCGATGAACTTTGATTGTGATCCGGATGCGGCGCAGCCGCGTACGTACCGAATAGACAAGAAAATCTAGTTTCAAGAATCGCGCCAGATTTCTTTCGGCACTCAGTCTCATCGAAGATGGCTCTGGTGACTTGAGAGGCTTTGCTTTTTCACGAGGGCATGATACGGGAGATAACAGCCCGCTATAATCCGCGACATGGCCAAAGCGAGACGATCAAAACCCGAGGGCGAACCACGCGTTCGCCGCATAGGAAGCTTGGTCGATCAGGTGCTAGCACGTCGTGGTTATGTCGATGGTATGGCCAATGAGCAAATTCAACAGTCTCTAGTCAAAGAACTGGGTACTGTGTTGGCGAGTGAGTGCCAGATCGGAAAGTTGAATCGAGGAACGTTGCAGATATTCGTCGGCGATTCGGTGGTGATGCAGGAACTCAATTTCCGCAAACGTCAGATCCTCCGCCGGCTTGAACGGGACTTGCCCGAGAGTCGCATCAATGATGTGCGTTTCCGGGTTCAGAGCTCATGATCGATCTCTTTGTGGGTGACGATGGTAAAACTCGATGCGGATGGTGCCGGGGTAGCGACCTATATCAAGATTACCACGACAATGAATGGGGCCGAGCCGTTCACGATGATCGACGGCTTTTTGAGAAGATTTGTCTTGAGGGTTTCCAGGCTGGTTTATCGTGGATCACGATACTGAAGAAGCGGGATTCCTTTCGCGAAGCGTTTTATGATTTCGATGCCACTCGAGTCGCCAAGATGAACGATGAAGATGTGGAACGACTGATGACGAACGCCGGCATCATTCGTAATCGAGCCAAGATTCGGGCGACTATCAACAACGCATTGAAGATGCCGGCCATGATTGATGAATTTGGATCTTTGGATGCTTTTCTGTGGTCGTTTCAACCCGAAGAAGGTTCCAGACCACGCCCAAAAACGATGGCGGACGTTCCCGCGATCACGGATGAATCCAAACAGATGAGCCGGCAATTAAAGAAGCGAGGCTGGGCCTATGTGGGCCCGACGACCTGTTATGCGATGATGCAGGCCATTGGAATAGTTGACGACCATTTAGAAGGTTGTTATTTGGCCACACCTTGAAGTCGTTCGACTTGGAGATCACGCTTTAAGCAGCTTGAACTTGTCCTAACGTTTTTACTCTCCCTCTGGTAGAGTCGGTCTCTAAAGGGCCGGAGAAGGTTTCAGCCCAGCGTTGAATCTAGTCAGATATCCCCACATTCTCTCCTAGACCCATGAAATCCATGTCACGCAAAGAACGACGGCGTCTGCAGAACATTGTCGATGACATGGGCTATCGAAACTACTACGACGACGATGTGGAAGTTCGAAAGGCGGGAAAGATGGGCTACGGAGTTTTCGCACTCCGGCAGTTCTCGATCGGTGAGTTGATCTTCCCGATCCAAGGCCAGCTGATACCCGCCGAGGAATACGACGGCAGTGACTACGCGATCGATTTT
>JBCCKZ010000280.1:0-7164 GCA_039027135.1 Planctomycetota bacterium | reverse complement strand
GATCACCAAATCATCGTGACCGTCCCGATCAACGTCCGTTTTCAAGATGCAATGTATTCCAGTAATCTCATTGTCGATTGGACTCGCCTTCCATGCTGACCTGGAAAAATGCTTTGGACCGGGATTCTCAAGCCAAAATGGGTGATCGTGAGCAAGAGCCCCCACCCAATCCAAATCGCCATCACCATCGGCGTCGATCGTCGTACTGTGAATGCAAGATTGACTGGGTTTACTAAACGACTGCAAGACGATTTCTTCGTTCCAATCAGGCGCGATGAAAAGACTCACTCGTCCCGAGGAACTGGCAATGACGTCCCGCAAACCATCTTCATTCACATCGATGGTGGCGGCTGTATTGCAGTGCCCCAAACGCATCACCTCATGCGCCCGCCAACTATCCGAATCTTGAGCATAGCAGCAGTCATAGAGCAGCACGCTCAAACAGATGCACCCTACAGCTTTCAATGTCGCCATGACTTTCCTTCCGACAAAATGAATGTTCCGAGTGAAGTGAAATCAACAAGCGAATCCCAGCCCATTTCGTTCGCTACTGAAGCCTTTCCTAGACTTGCTGTACGCGAACGCCGCCATTCTACACATCTTGAAATGGGCAAAGTAATTCCATCACGATCAGAACATGGACTGAAAGCCTGACAATGACAGAATTTGTCGTGTCACACTCAATATGCTGAATCAGTTTGGCACGTGACGCCTCGGAAATGAAGTGGCATCGGTTGTTGCTAAGCAACACGACAACACATCATCCGTAGAATGAGACCCTTGAACATACAAATCTTGTGCATCGCTAGAAGCCAAACGAACCGACACTTCAGCCTATTTTAGAGGTCCATATGCCTACAACACACAACCTCGACGACTTCATCGAACATTTACCAGCGGACCATGATTTCGAGATGATCGATTTGGAACAAGAACTGGCACTTTTAATGGCGAGATGGAACCGTGATACCTTCGTCGATTTCCCATCATTCATGGACTTCTATTTTTGCTTCTCGACTGTTCTACAAGCCTACATTTGCAATCCAACAGGAGCGAATCTAACTACCTGGTTTTCTCCCGACGAAGACTGCAACCGTCGTTCGCGCGAGTTTCTCTCGATGAATCCACCTGCAAGTGCTGATGTCGCCGCATGGATGTCCACGCACTACCCTAAACTCTCGAAAACCTGGCTCGAAAATGGAAGTGAAGGACTATTGATTTCCACCGCTACCGGAACTTGGCCTGAGATGACAGGTTACGACAGCCACGGCTTCTACGCAGTCTTTACCTCCGACCTCGTCTACTAGTTTATTTCCCCGGGTTTTGGTGCGTTGTTTCCCAGGTCGTAATCGACAAGGAAAAGAAGCCATGTTGTTGCTGCGAGAGGACTCCTTGAATGTCAGTACTTCAGTATCACGAAAGGTCTTCAGACAGACCTCACTGCTCGACATACACTCAGGTGCATCGCAATCTAGATGATCTGCGTTATCTGATTTCAGAAACTCAGTTTCGTCGATTGAACTGTACTGGTGGCTTCTAGTCGTCAGCCAAAAATGAAGGTTATGACTCGCAGCTGGAGTCGGCCACTACACTTCTACGAATCGAACCGTGACTCCAAGGCGCTCCCAACGTCGTAAAATCATCTCCGTCGACTCAAACGCTTATGGGATCTCCAATCATGTTTCGCTGGCTCACGTTCTTGCAGTGCATTGTTGTTGCATCGTTATCAGCTTGGATGGATCCCCAACCTTGCTCCGCGTCAGACCCCATCATCGATGGTGAGATGGCTGGCTATCTACTTGCACCGCTGGAGCGAGTACCGCCGGAGTTTGATGCGGGATTCTCGATGTATGTTTCCGCATGGCCTCTTCTGGAACACTATCCAGGTCGCCGTTTTCAAACCGGGTTATTCAGCACTTGGATGTTTCCGGTTTACGATCCTCCTGTCAGGCAGCCACTCAAGGACGGTGTCTACACCGACGTCGAAGGTGGTCTGGGTTGGTGGCGTGACACGCGGTTTGCCACCGAAACACCTAAGTTCATCATGGGTGGCGTCGACCTCAACTTTCGCAAGTGGGCCAACGGACCAGGTGCCGGCAAAGGCAGGGACTGGAACAAACCACAGGGCAAATACGGCGTTGCTCAATTGAGTTCGCGTGTCCTTTGGCCACCTGATGGACTGAATCTCAAACAGGGAACCAGCGGTGAGCTTTGTGGATACGGCTACTTACCTTTGCCGCTCACTCCAACCAAATCCACGACCGATGGAAACCCCGTGGCAACCGGTAATCAATGCTGGACGCTTTTTCTCAACACTGACAACTTCAAAGGCCCAGTTGCTTTCTTCACGCCTTACTTCTGGTCGCAGGTCCTCACAGAAAGACCAGAACTCGAGGGCAAGCTGCTCGACGCCGCGCCAGTGAACCCCAATCGCTCGCTGCAAATGGAAACCCAGTACATCCCAGCCAAACTTGCGACCTCAGCTGAAGGTGTTCAGTACGCGAGGGTCGCTCACGTTCGCTATCCCGTCGACGAGAGTGGTCAAACGAAGGTCGTTCATCAGATCACTTCCTATCAAAAGAACGCTCTTTGGGAATCGGTAGAGGCTTGGTTCGCTGGAGGACAGGTGGCTGCGACACAGGTCCCTACTTCTTCTTCTCATGTCCACCACTTCACTGGCAAAGGAGGTGCCACTTGGAAGATTTATGATGGTAAGACTGCTAAGGCTGAACGCTATTCGGTGGCCTGGGATGAATTTGCTAAGCCAACTTCGTTCGAAGAAGAAACCTTTGGCTTTCAATGGCAGGATCCACAGCCGGGTCCTCTACAAGAACTCCCGCTATATTTTCGACTTCGAGACGATGATCGCGGTCGTAAACGATGGCATCCCATCAACGTAGCTGATGTTCCCGACAGTACCGGACTCACCGAAGCTGAATTCACGCGATATGAAAGATCCCAAATCGATGCCTACATCACGCCAACCGAAGAGAGTTCGAGTTGGAAAAAGCCTGGGCCTGCAGCTGGTCCATTTAAAGCATTTCCTGGTGATGAAAGCGAACTAACCTACTACTGGTATCGGTTCGCGGACCAACCTTCGATGCTCAACGCCGGCTTAAGTGATGAAGAACGAGAGACTGTTCAAAAGCGTGTCGAAAAGATTCATCGACACTGGCAAATCGATGATGATTATCTGCAGCCGCCTAAGTTTGGAAAACTCGCCGAAATCGATCCCGCGTTAATCGTTACACCACCAGCGGGTTTTGAAATCGGCTACGTTCCCATCGTGACACGACAGGGCAGGGCAGAGTGAATGTTGCAAATCAGTAGCTCAACCGTGCCGGTCGAATCACAAAACAGAAAGATCAACTGTTTCTATGAAAATCTCGCGCATCACCGCCTACCAAATCGACTTGCCGCTCAAGGAAGGATCCTACAAGTGGTCTGGCGGTAAATCGGTTTCAGTCTTCGATAGTACGATCGTTTGTGTTGAAACAGATGAAGGGCTTCTTGGGTACGGCGAGGTCTGCCCACTGGGGCCTTATTACCTTCCCGCTTACGCAGCCGGCGTGCGATCGGGCCTTCAAGAACTGGCACCTCACTTGATTGGCATGAACGCATTGGACCTGGCCGTGCTAAATCATCGAATGGACGCAGCTTTGAAAGGCCACGCTTATGTCAAAACAGGAATCGATATCGCTTGCTGGGATTTGCTTGGCAAAGCCAGTGGCATGCCGGTTTGCACGTTAATGGGAGGCCGTTTTGGCGATTCGGTTCGCTTGTATCGAGCGATTTCCCAACAGTCGGCCGAAAAGATGGCAACCAACATCGCTGGCTATCGTGACGAGGGCTACACACGTTTTCAATTGAAGGTGGGCGGCGATCCGGATACCGATATCGACCGCATACACGCGACTCGTGAGGTCCTACCTGCCTCCCATCGCCTGGTCGCTGATGCCAATACCGGTTGGACCCAGCATGAAGCGATGCGAGTGGTACGTGCTGTTCGTGACTTAGATGTCTATATTGAACAACCCTGCGAGAGCTATGAAGAGTGTTTGGCAGTCCGCCGAAACACCAATCATCCGTTTGTGTTGGATGAGAATATCGATTGCCTGTCAATGTTGCTTCGGGCGAAAGCTGACCTAGCAATGGATGTTGTCAACCTGAAGATCAGCAAACTTGGTGGGCTGACCAAGGCAAAACAGGCACGCGACCTCTGTGTTTCGATGGGCATCGCGATGACACTCGAAGATAGCTGGGGCGGCGACATCACCACCGCCGCGATCGCTCACTTCGCACACAGCACACCGGAAGAATTTCGATTCACCAGTACGGACTTCAATAGCTACGTGACCGTAGCTATTGCCGACGGCGCACCACAGCGTGAGCGCGGGTTCATGAAAGCGAGTAATCAGCCAGGGTTAGGCATCGAACCCAAGAGGAATGTACTGGGTCCGCCCGTGTTAGAGATCACATGAGTGAGCGTTGGAAGAAAACCGATCTTCTTGAGCCGTATACTGGATGCGTCGTAGCCGCGAAGTGAGCGGGACAGTCCTAATGGAGGATTGAGATTCAGAGAGAGATGACGATGGTCATGTCGATTTTTTTGACATGTGCCCAGACGCAACTGACTCTCCCCCTGGGCATTGGTATCTACACAAGTCAGATAACACGAGAAGCATAGTTGTTTAGTGAGCCGTGGGCCGGATGCGGCGCAGCCGCGGAGGCACCGGGCCAACACATGGCGGAAACATCTACGATATGCATGACAAGTACCGCATAAAACTGCCTCTCACCCGGCACCTTCGTTCGCTCCGCTCACATCCGGTCCACGGCTCACCCGCTCAGGCAACTTGTGTAGATACCAACGCCCTCTGGGAGAGCAAGCCTCCAGCGACCGGAGAGCGCTTTGGAAATGCGAAGGAGGAAGTTCGAAGTGTGAATTCCAGGTGCATGAATCATCCAAACTTCACCCTTCTCACTTCAAACTTCAAAGCCCTCCCCGGCCGTTGAAACGCCCGACCCTCACGCTGCGTGGGAAGGTGAGACAAGAATGCTAACACGCCGGGGCTTCCAACATCATTTCGACCTACTGCTTCTCACGCAGCTCAAGGATCGCTTCGGCAAACGCCTGCCCAATCCGTCCCATGATCTTCGCGGAACCAAGGTAGTGATACTCAGCATTGCTGCTTCCAGATAGCAAATCCAGCTCGCGGGGTGTGTAAATCGAAGCTTGGATCTCTTCGATCTTGTTTTGTCGTTGCTCCCTCGTGAGCGTCTTGGGCAACTCCTTGGCCTTTGCATTGACCATCGCTCCGCGATCTTTCAGCCCGGCGAGCTCCGCATCCCATGCTTTCTCAGTCAGCACAGCCGCGACGCTTTCTTGAAACTCCGGAAGCTCTGCCGGAGCTGCCATCGCATCTCGAAAGTTCTGGTGGACCGGTTTGATTCGCTGACGTTTCGCGCCGTATTCATCCGTCGGACCACCGACACCCATCACACCAATCACAAATGGCAGATCAGGTGAATCAAGATCACGGCGAACATCACGAATGAATTGGGCTAACAGTTCGCTGTAGTTCGCATAACCTCCCGATTGGTCACGCTGAGGATAGACGCCGCGATCGACCATATCATTCCAACCTTGAAACCATACGAATCCCGCGAGTTCGTATCCGGCTTCTGAGTCGTAATCAGGGCACACCCGCTTAACATCCGACAAGACTAACCGCACATGCTCGAGCATGAGACGGTAGTAGTGACCCGAGGCTTCTGAACGCAAACGCTTTTCTTCTTCAACATCCTTACCACGCTTCTTCAACCTTTCAATTTGCTCATCGGTGAACTCATACTTGCCAGATGACGGCGGACGAAAGTCGGTGTGCAGCGACTTGCCACCCCACGCTGTTTTAATGATCAAGATGGGTTGCTCGATCGCTTGTTGCATCGTGATCCCAAATAGAAACTCCGGGCCGATCTTCGGTCCACGTCCGGCTGCACCATAACCAACGGCTAGCTTTCCCTTGAACTCCTTCTCGCTTTTGTCGTTCCCGATCGACGAAATCCAAACCCGTTCGCAGACAACCGGTTCACCGGAATCATCATGCATGGACGCGTGCAATTCCTGGGCATCCGGATCGAGTCCCACGGCTTCGAAGGTCGAAACGTGAGAATGCCCCTGCATGTTGGATTGCCCGACCAAAATGAACACCTGAACCGGTTCGGCGCAGTTCCCACTGGCGACAAATCCCAACCACATCAAGATCGCGATCGAGTGAAGACTTCGTTTCATTGATGACTCTTCCTGAGAGATTACCGAGGGCCGGAGCGATAGAAAAAGACAACCAAAACTTCGCTCTATCGCAAATTCTCGAATCAAACTTGCTACACTAGCTGACTGCTGAGATCCGCAGAAACATGCCGGTGAGCTCAGCTAATGATGTCGACAGACAACCTATAAGGATACGGCATTGGCGGGTGGAAAGAGGCGGCCACCTTCGCACGACAACAGAGGACCGCAACTTGGCACGCCGAACGCTCATTGAAGAAACCCCCGGTTCAATGACGATGTCCTTCGACGAAGTCCTTCGATCGTGTCGTGACTACAAGCCAGGCCCAGGTGGGGCGGCCAGGTTAGCG
Source organism: Planctomycetota bacterium (assembly GCA_039027135.1). Lineage (GTDB taxonomy): Bacteria > Planctomycetota > Planctomycetia > Pirellulales > Pirellulaceae > Rubripirellula. Next base: position 522 of record JBCCKZ010000280.1, on the reverse strand, counting down.
AATTACGTTCGTCAACAACCTGATGAGGTTCAACCAACGCTTCTGCGGAACCTGCTTCACAACGATGTGAAGTTCCGTCGCGACGAAGGAGATGCGCCGGCAAGTGAGGAATACATCAGGCAGCTTCCTGAACATGCCAATTTGATCCGAAGTGTGTTTTTGGAAACGACATCGGTAGCTTTCTCCCGATCCGTTCTGGTTGATACGAAAACCGGTAATGTCGTCAACGACCGCCCAATAGATCAACTTCCCACGAGTGAGCGATTGGGTGACTATCGTCTCGTTCGACAGCTCGGCCGTGGCGGCATGGGACTGGTCTTCGAAGCGGAGCACCAAAGACACGGACACCGCGTCGCGTTGAAGACGTTGCCGGCGGTCGACGGTTCCACGCTTCATGCTTTCAAACAAGAGTTTCGTCGGATGGCGGAGGTCAACCATCCGCATGTCATCGGCTTGCATGTCCTCGAGGAAGATCACGGCCATTGGTTCTTTACGATGGATCTGATCCAGGGAACTGATTTC
>JBCCKZ010000279.1:0-7176 GCA_039027135.1 Planctomycetota bacterium | reverse complement strand
GCCCAATAGTGGCTACGTGGTTTACGGCGAAGGCGGCGTGCTTCACGGTCAGAGAGGCAAGTCGGTCGCCTATGACAATGATGGAAAAAAGATCGCCCAGTTTTCAGGATCTGGCGACGTCAAACATCAGGCCAATTTCCTCGAGGCAGTCCGAAACGATGACTCGTCAATGCTGAACGCCAATATCGAGATAGGCAACGACAGCACAGGATGGTGCAACTTGGCAAACATCGCCTTCCAAGTCGGTGACTCGGGGGCCTCCGAGCGTTTCAACTCCATCGACATTGAGCCTTGGGACGAGTTGAGTGAACAAACCTCGAATCACTTGGAGAGCCACGGTTTGTCGTTTGAATCATCCGATTTCAGGTTCAGCAAACTGATGACACTGAATGAAAAGACCGGTCAATTCGATGAACCCAAGGCCAATGATCTTTTGAAACGCGAATACCGAAAGGGCTACGAAGTACCCCAGATCGCCTAGGGCACTTACCTCGGCAGGTGCTCGTCAAACGGTTGTGGTTTCCAGTCGTTGGCTGCTACGCGTTTGAGCATTGCCGGCCAATATTGGCCGACTCAAATGGAGAGTCGAGCTCGTCCTCCGATTTGCTATGCCGATGAAGAACTCAGTAGCGGAATTCGCCAGAGGCTCCCAAAGCTACCCTCCGGGAACCCTGGCGGCACTGGATATGAAGGCTTGACGCTGCCTTGGCGACACGCGTCTGGCGTGGTCTCGAATCAAGAAACGTCTTCGGACTCTTCTTCGATCGGCTGCGGGGCTGCCGGATCTTCCGGGGCTCGTTTTCGCAGCTTACGTTGCAGCGAACGTCGGTGAATCCCCAATCGACGAGCGGCTTCGGAAATGTTGTTGCCACAATCAGAGAGGACACGATGGATGTGCTCCCACTCGTTCCTCGCTAGCGACGGAGCGGGGATAGCTAACGCTCCTTCGGGAACCGTCGGCGAGTCGCCTCGCATGAATGCCCCCAAAATGTCATCGGCGTCAGCCGGTTTGCTAAGAAAATTGACCGCACCGGCACGAACCGCGTCGATCGAAGCTGGAATACTCCCGAAGCCCGACAGGATGATGACTCGCAAATCGGGCGAAACACTCAGAAGTCGCCGAAGCAGATCCAGCCCGCTACGACCTGGCATGCGAAGGTCGAGAACCGCGAGCTCAGTTGGTCGCTTCACGAAGACGGCGACTGCCTCGTCGTAAGAGCCGGCCTGCTCGACCCTAAAACCACGCTGCTGCATTGCGACGGCAAGGCGCTCACGCAAGATCACCGTGTCGTCGACCAGCAAAATGCTGGCTGCTGCGACGGAGCGAGCATCGTAGGAAGGACTGGAGGATTGGGCGTCCTGGTCGCTTGGAGGGCTAGTTTCCGGATACATGGATTGGCTTGTTTGTTTGAATGGGGGCCGCCGCCTGCCGAAACGCGATCCATTCGCCTCTCGAACGACAATCAATCAGCTACCTGAATGATGATTACCGACTGGCAAGATGACAGTCGCCTGAGTACCTCGATTCACCTCTGAATCAAACTCCAGTGTACCACCCAGTTGCTGAATGACATTGTGAGTCAAAAAGAGTCCCAAACCCATCCCTCGATCCGGGTCTTTGGTCGTGAAGAACGGGTCCATCGCCCTACTGGCTGTCGAATCACTCATGCCGTGCCCGTGATCTCGCACCTTGAGTACGACGCGGCCCGAATCCACGGCCGATGTGACTTCGACAGCCTGTTCTTCAAGGCTGGCGTCGAGGCCGTTTTGAATCAAATTCCTCAGCGATTGTGCGACCGCCTCGAGCGGGATCCACATGGGTGTTTGTTCGACTTCTTCGCTGCTATCGATCACGTCGACCCGGTGTGGATCTCGGATGCCTTCCAGGGCTGTGTCGATCAGATCACCCACGGAAGTTTCGTTCCATTGGCGATCCATCGAATCGCCGGCCGCGGATCGGAGACGGTGCAAGATCGACCGGCATCTTTCGAGCTCACCGTCGATCATCATCAAATCCGTTTCGACCGATGCTGGCTTATCGACGCCATCGAGGTGGTGCGACAACTCCCGAGCGATCACATCGATTGTCGACAGTGGCGTCGCCAATTCATGGGCGGCACCGGCCGCGAGCGTGGTCAGACCCTCCAGCCGGCGTGTCTCCTCACGATCTTTCTCGATTCGAACCAACTGACGTTCTCGAATCTTCAGCTCTTCTGCCGTTAGCGAAACGAAGTAGGTGACCACGACGGCGCAGGTCGAAAAGGCAAAACCGGTGCTTACCGGTCCCAGGCTATCTTGGGTCATAATCGTTAGCCCTATTTCAGGGACCGGCGGTGCCATTAAAAGCAGCCCCGCGTAACCCGTGATGGCAAACACCGTCAATAACCATGCGGCTAACCGACGAATCATCACACTGCTGACCGCGAGATTTACAAAGTAGAAAAGGCTGAAGGGATTCGCGACACCACCGGAAAAATACAGCATTGATGTCAGGGTAACGATATCCAGCAACATTAAAGCAAATGCCACCCTTTGGAGACGCACCGCGATACTGATCTGGAGGCGTCGGTCTTCTTCCACCTGCCGTCTAGTCGCAGCCTCCTGATGCCAACGCAACCATAGGCCGTATAACGAATTGGTTACCGCCGTAAGCATCACAAGGCTCATCAAAGGCCCATAGGACAATTCGATCTTCAGCACCAATGCCGTGAAGGCGATCGTCACACACTGCCCGAAGACCGCGAACCATCGCAGACGCAGTAGCCAAGCCGATGATCCCAAACTCGCTGAGTTGACCGCGATGCCGCTGATCGAAGGGAGGACAGGGGCGTTCAATTCGTTGGCTTAGGAAAACTTGTGACGCTGATTCAATTCATCTCTCAGTCGAGCAGCTAACTCGTACTGTTCTTGCTCGACCGCTTCCGCAAGCCGTTCTTTAAGTGTCTTTCCGATATCGTACTCATTGCGAAGCGATTCACGAAGCTCGATCAATCGCACGACAAGCTCGTCTTCGTCGAAATGCTCTTCGGCTTCATGCTTGCTAAAGAACTCTCGTATCGTTTCAAGTCCACCGTTGATCGCCGAGACCGCTTCCTCGGGACTGTCCTCTTCCAAGCGTCCTAAAGCGTCGGCTTGAGTTCGATGAAAGAGCACAAATGGCCGATACTGTTCGTGTGATTGAGTCCATTCCTCATCGGGACTCATCGTGGCCGAAAGATCCATCATTCGGAGCGTATGATCGGCGTCCATCACCGCGCGGTTGTAAAACTGCAGTCTCAGCCAGCAGATCCTTCGGTGATAGAACTGCATGAATTCACGATCGACCTCGTTGCACTCATCGTCGGTCAGGTGATAGCTGGGATTCTGCAGCGACTTGTTCTGCAACCACTCAAGCATTGAATCGTGAGCGAAGATCAGCTCGCCATCCGGACGCCCCGTCGTTTCAAGCTGCAAGATCCCCATGTCGACGCGCATTTGAAGCACATCGCGTGAGTCTTTTCCTTTGACCAGACGAACGTTAAGCGTTTCGGGATCAAACTTCCAAACACTCAGCAAATCGTCCAAATGAACAGATCGTTTCATCACTCCGGTTGATTCGATTGAGAGAAGGAAAAGGCGGTAGTCGCGACGTAATTATAGCTCACTGAATTGGTTTCGCTTACCAGGACTGGCCTCGTTCACGTTTCTTTTGGCTGTGTCGTTTTTTCGCATCTAATCGACGCCGTTGGGACGCTCGGCTCGGCTTTGTGGGCCTTCTTTTTTTAGGCGCCAGACGCGTTTCAAGTAGCATCGATTTCAATCTAAACCGGATAGTCATCAGATTCCGATGCCAATCTCGATATTCATCGCATTGCAAAACGAAATCCCCTTCGCGGTTGATTCTTCCAGCGAAACGAGCTTTAAAACGCTCTTTCCATCCATTGGGTATTTCGATCGATTGCGTCGGGTTCCACTTTAGCGTCACCTTTGAATTGACTTTATTGACGTTCTGACCGCCTGGTCCGCTGCTTCGCGATGCTGAATAGCGAAGGTCTTTCGCGGGAATCGTTAGTGTCGCATGAACGAATAAGTCGCTTGCGGTGGTATTTTGCGATGCGTCCATGCTGAAGATCAAATCAATTTCAAACCGAGGCTTTTGAAACACGTCGAGCAAGGATATTTCCAATTCGACGCATCGTTCGACCCGGTGACATCATCATTGAAAAGATGAGCCTACCGCACCCAATGAAAAGCCGCCCGCCGTACAGTTCGGCAACGGCACGGCGGTATTGTCCAATGGAATGACTGTCCAAATTGAAAGCAATTTTACCGAACAAGCGATTAGATCGATGGGCTCGCCGAAATTCTTCGATGGTTAATTCTTGAACGCCCTTTTGACGGCGTTGGAAGTTCTCCGCAGCAAACTCGTTGTAGAGCTGGGCTTCGACGATACGACGCCCGTTGATACTGGTTTCGTGGAATCGATAAGACAACAGCACTTCGGGAAGGTTCGCAAGTTGTCCGTGTTCGCTCATCCGTAAGAACATGTCCCAGTCTTCGGCGATGTCGTGTTCCCAGTACCCACCGATCTGATCGAATAACACCTTACGAAAGATAACCGTGGGGTTGCAGACGGAGTGGTGATTACGACAAAGGAATTTGACGATGTTCTCGTGACCAAGCGGGAAGTTCGAAACCAATCCACCGCCGCGATCACCTATTCGTTTGATTTGCCCGCCTAACAGACAGACATCGGGATGACCCGTCATGAAGTTGATTTGCAACTCGAGACGATTCGGTGCCGCGATATCATCCGCATCCATTCGGGCGATCAAATCAGACTTGGCTTGGCTGATCGCCTGGTTGGCCGCGTGTTGTTGGCCGTGATTGCCTTGATGAAGGACGCGTACTCGAACGTCTCGCTCAGCATAGCCATCGAGAATGTCGCCCGTTCCATCGGTCGATCCATCATTGACGACGATCAATTCCCAATCCGCAAACGTCTGCTCGACGATCGAATCCAACGCGGCAACCACGTGGGATTCCGCGTTGTAGCAAGACATAACGACACTTACGGCAGGCATTTCAGCGAATATCGCGCTAAGCCAAAGAGGCAACTCAGGAACAAAACAGTCTGATCATCAATCAGATCGCCCGCCTGTCCATCGTTGAAACGGGCGGCGACGCACGTTGGCACCGCCGCTCGATAGCCATTGCCGGTTATGCCATTAATACCGGTAATGGTCAGGCTTAAACGGGCCTTCGACGGGCACTCCAAGATAGTCGGCCTGATCTTGACTGAGAGTCGTCAACTTGGCCCCCAGTTGATCGAGGTGCAGTCTTGCGACTTCTTCGTCGAGATGCTTGGGTAGCATGTAGACCTGCACTTCATACTTTCCAGCATCTCGGTTGCCGTAAAGTTCCATCTGGGCGAGTACCTGGTTGGTGAACGAGGTGCTCATAACGAAGCTGGGGTGGCCGGTGGCACAGCCTAGATTGACCAAACGGCCCTTCGCCAAAATGATGATCGAGCGACCAGTGTCCGTGAACGTATAACGGTCAACCGCACCAATGTCTGCGGGCTTGATCTCTTCCTTGGTGACTTTGCCACCCTCAACCTGGTCTTCAAGCCAGGCAACGTCGATCTCGGTATCAAAGTGACCAATATTACAGAGGATCGCGTCGTTGGGCATTTGGCTCATATGCTCGCCCAGGACGATGTCCTTGTTGCCCGTCGTCGTAACGAAGAGACGGCCTTCAGAAGCCGCGTTTTCCATCGTGGTGACCTCGAAGCCTTCCATTGCAGCTTGCAGAGCATTGATCGGGTCAATCTCGGTCACGATCACGCGACAACCATAGCTACGCAGCGAGTGGGCACAGCCCTTCCCGACATCACCGTAACCAGCGACGACGGCGCACTTGCCGGCGAGCATCACATCGGTGGCTCGCTTGACGCCGTCAGCCAGCGATTCACGGCAACCGTAAAGGTTGTCGAACTTGCTCTTGGTAGCCGAGTCATTGACGTTGATCGCCGGAACCCGCAACTTCGCCGTCTTATTGAGAACTTCGAGGCGGTGAATCCCTGCAGTGGTCTCCTCGGAGACGCCGTAAATGCCATCCAGGAGCTCGGGAAAGCGATCATGAAGCATGGCGGTCAAATCGCCACCATCGTCCAGGATCATATTGAGCGGCTGGCCATCCTTCATGTAGAGCGTCTGCTCGATGCACCAATCGAACTCCTCATCGTTCATGCCCTTCCAGGCATAAACGGGGATTCCGGCGGCCGCAATCGCTGCGGCAGCGTGATCCTGAGTGCTGAAAATATTGCAGCTGCTCCAGGTGACATCGGCACCAAGTTCAACCAGCGTCTCGATGAGAACAGCCGTTTGAATCGTCATATGGAGGCATCCGGCGATACGGGCGCCGGCCAATGGCTTCTCTTTCCCGTATTTTTCTCTCAATGCCATCAGGCCTGGCATCTCGTTTTCGGCTAGGTTGATCTCTTTACGGCCAAAATCGGCTAGCGAAATGTCTTTGACTTTGTAAGGCAAGCGTTCGGTATCAACGGTGGACACGGTCTTTAGTTACTCCGAAGAAGATGATGAAGGCGAATGCAATTCGCCGAACAAAAGAAACTGATGTCTCGAAAACGCAAAACGGGCGACGGACCGAACGCGAGGACTCCCGCTGGCAACCGAAGGCGTTAGGCTGACAAATTCAGCCGAAGACATCACCAATCGACAGATTATCCTAAATAGCGAATCTCCACGAGTGCCGAATTAGGCGTGAAATCGCCAGTTTCACCTTGCCGAACGCCCTACATTTGTCACACTTAGTATTTAAATCACTTTTTGGTGATTTAAATCACCAGCTTTTTCAAACGCTGCTCATTCTCCGCAATGTCCGCCACCGATCCTACCCCACCGAAGATCGATGACGCGATTCGGGTCGCTGATGCCTCAGTCCCGCAGTCGTTGACGCCGGCTAGTGCGAAAGACGAGATCGAGATGCCCAAAATCATCCCTTTCGAACAACTCGCCCGATGCGGTGATGAAGTTTGGATCGGCTACGAGGGCCAGCTCTACCGTCTTCGACGCACCAAGTCAGGCAAACTCATCCTCACCAAATAGCTCTTTGCCCATCACCGGTCGATTCTATTGAGAGTCACTTGGCGATACGCTATCGCCGCAGAAATCG
>JBCCKZ010000278.1:0-7176 GCA_039027135.1 Planctomycetota bacterium | reverse complement strand
GGCATTGATGAAACGCTTGGCCCATGAGGCGAAGCCGAGACTTCGAATCGATGGTGTGGTCGGCGGCCAGCCTTTCCATGGTGCTTTTCAGCCGACGGGCGAAGGTCGCTATTACCTGATCGTCTCAAAGAAATTTCGCAAAGCCGTTGGGCTTGAAATTGGCGACCGAACAGAAGTCAGCTTCTCGATCGCTGATCAGAACGCGGTTGATGTTCCAAGAGAATTGCAGTTTGCGTTGGAGGCCGACGAAGCACTCAATCAGATCTGGATTCACCTTACGCCGGGCCGGCGACGAGGGCTCGCCTACCGTGTCGCATCGGCCAAGCGATCGGAGACGCGAGAGAATCGAGTGGACGAAGTTCTGGAAACATTGCGATTGATGTCGCGAGAATAGCTCATCTTGAACCAGGCAGTGCCGAGTTCTGGGTTCGGATAGATGCAATTGCCATTTGAACCGCCAACGCTATTTTCATCGTGCTTTACTGGAAGGCCACCGAGACCTGTGCGTGGGTAGCCAGACTTACCATGAATCGCGTCTTGGACCGTTGACGGAGCCTCGGCGGATTACGCGGCATTGCAACCAGTGCTTCTGGTTGAGGGCCTGGCGATATCTGTTCCGTCTATCCAGTTCCGGCCAACTTCGATTCGAACAATCACAACTCAAGGTTACAGATGACCTGCTTTAGAATCCAACGACAAGTGTTTCCAATCGTCTTACTTATGGCCTTGTTTGGGTTATCCGGGTCGACGGCGACGGCTCAAGAGTCGATTGTCTCCGGAGATGTGGCTCAGGATTTTGAGCCCACATGGGAGTCGCTCGGCAAACATGACAACCAGCCAGAGTGGTTGGCCGATGCCAAGCTGGGCATTTATTTCCACTGGGGACCCTATAGCGTTCCAGCGTACAAGAACGAATGGTATCCCCGATTCATGCAATTGGATGCTCCACCGAATTGGGGTCGAGGTGTAAAAGAACACCACGCCGCAACGTATGGTCCGCCATCCAAGTTTGGCTATCACGACTTCATTCCAATGTTTACAGCGGAAGCTTTTGATGCAAAGGAGTGGGCAAATCTCTTTGCGTCCGCTGGTGCAAAGTTTGCTGGCCCTGTTGCCCAACATCATGATGGGTTTTCAATGTGGGACAGCGAAGTCAATCCAAACAACGCAATGGACGAAGGGCCGAAACGCGATATCACCGGCGAACTATTGTCCGCATTGCGCGAGCAGGGACTCAAGACCATCACCACGTTCCATCACTCATTTACCGGCCAACGCCAGCGAGAGGGATTGAAGAAAGGTGAGCGAGCCATCAGTTACTACCCGTACGGCGAAGATCTCTTCACATCAACGGATGATCCCAAGCTTCGGAAGCTCTACGGCAACATGCCTGACGCGGAGTTCAACGAGTATTGGATTGGATTGGTGGAGGAGGTCGTTGATAAGTATTCGCCAGATATCATTTGGTTTGATTCGTGGCTTGATGTGATCCCTGAAGATTATCGCCAAAGAATGGCCGCCTATCACTTCAACGCTGGTCAAAGCAAGGGCCAAAAAGTTGTTTTGGCCTGCAAGCAGCAGGATATGCCAGACAACACTCGCATTTTGGATATTGAACAGGGAGGTATGAAGGATCTGAGCGACCAGGTTTGGATGACGGATATCACACTGAGCTATGCAGGTTGGTGCTATGTTCAAGATCATAAGTACAAGCCGACCGAGCTATTAATACGAAACATGATCGATGTTTGGAGCAAACGGGGAGTTGTGTTGTTGAACATCTCGCCGAGAGCCGATGGCGTGATCGTTGATGAGCAACGCGACCGACTAGCCGGACTTGGAAAGTGGCTGGAGGTATACGGCGAGGCCGTGTATGGAACCGTACCCCATTCACTTTTTGGATATGGCGATGCGTCGATCAAGGATGGATCTCATGGCGGCCAATCAGCCACGATCAAGTACTCTGCCGGCGATATTCGATTCACGAGAAGCAAGGACGGCCGTTTCGTTTATGTCTTCATGCTCGGACAGCCTAAGGCAGGATCGGAACTGTTGATCAAGCATGTCGCTGATGTCGGAAAGATCGGATCCGTTGAGCAGTTGGGAACCGATGAGCTTTGCCGATGGAGTGTGGGTGATGGTGGTCTTCTGATCGAGGCACCCGCTGAAACTTCGGCCAATGAGATCGCAACGGTGTTCAAAGTAGGATTTGCAGAACCGCTTCGCTGATTCTTGCTGGCGTCAGATCGACTTTTGCGTATTCGCGTTAGGTTCAAAACGATATCCCACGCCATATACGGTTGAAATAAGAGGTTCGCTTGGATTGATCCGATCCAAACGACCTCGCAAGGCACTGATCGTTTGGTCAAGTGTTCTTGATTGAGGTGGACTCCCATCGGTCCAGCCTGCCAGAAGGAGTTCGTTTCGGGTAACGATTTTGCCGACGGACTGCCATAGTCGATAGAGGATTCGGACTTCGCGTAGCGTCAAGTCAATCGATTGGCCATCACGTGTAGCTTTGAGTGATGATGGTGAGATGACAACGTCATGCATTTTGAAATCATCCTTGCTCATTGCGTCGAGATTGCTGATTGGTCCCAAACCAATGCGCCGCATGACCGCGGAAATCCGCGCGGTAACCTCCCGAGCTCCGAAGGGCTTGACGATGTAGTCATCTGCTCCAAGTTCTAAACCAACCACACGATCGATTTCATCTGCCTTCGCGGTGATGAATATGATGCCTGTGTTCCAGTCTTTGGATCGCAATCGACGACAGACTTCATAGCCGCTCAAACCTGGCATCATCACATCCAGGCAAACGAGGTCGAAGACACGTTGTTCAAGTAGCTTTGTAGCTTCGCAACCGTCGTGGGCTGCGGTGACGCGAAGCCCGTGTTTTTCCAAGATCTCGACGAGCGCGTTTCGCGTCTTTGCATCGTCTTCGACAACGAGAACTTTAAAATCCATCAACTTGCCCTAGTATTGGATTTCTCTTGTTCGGTCAGCGTCAAACCCGACTGGGGAGATGAGCAGTCGATTAGGATTTGAAAATGGCATCCAGAGGAATGTCTTTGGCTACTCGAGTTGAGCAATTCGACATTTCCACCGTGTCGACGCGCAGCTGACCTGGCAATGGCAAGGCCAATCCCCGTCCCGCTAGGGGACGTGATCGATTGATCTAACCGAATAAACGGCTTGAAGATCGATTTTATCTTTGAAAGGGGCACTCCCGGACCCTGGTCCACGACATCGATGACTAGCGTGGAGTTGTCGAGTTGACTTGATATTTGAAGTGACTGACCTTCTGCGGCGTATTTAATCACGTTGCTTATGAGATTGCCCAGAATCAATTCGAGTAAGGCTTCGTCGACATGACCCATCGCCTCAGCACGGGGTGAATGAGCCAGCTCAATGTTTGCATCGGTGAGCGAAGCTCGATAGGGTTCAATCGTTTGGTCAATCAACTCATCGAGATCTCTCAAAGCCTTTTGAATTGGTAGATCGCGTTGAGGTCGGACCAGCTCGAGAACACCCCGAATCAGTTTTGACAGCCTCACTGCTTCCTGTTCAATCGTTGTGAATCTCTCCGCAACGCGTTGTCGGTAGCTCGAAATCTCTTCTGACTCGGAGGATTCCATCAAACCGAGGTCGGCATACAAGCGAATGTTTGTTAGCGGAGTCCTTAGTTCATGCGAAACATTAGCGGCAAATGAAAGTTGTGACTTCGCCAATCGCATCTCATTCCGGGTGACGGTCAAGCTGTAGATTCCGAGAGATGCGAGAAAGCACGCGAGACCAATGAGCGGTATGATCGATATAAGAGATGACAGAAGTGAGGTTGGAGCAGGGCTCTTTTGCGCAGTCAACTGCCAGGCTCGAAAGGGACTTGGAAGTCTTCTTGAGGTTTGTTGTTCCAGTGGACTGAAATCGTTGTTGGCGGATCCAATCGTCTTGATTTGTCTGCCACGAGCGTCCAGTATTGTCACTTGGTCCGCTTCGGTCTGCCATCGTTCGATCTGTTTGGAGATTGAATCGATCCAAGAGACTCGCTCTAGGTGCAAACCAATTTTGCGCTCTTGTGCGATCGGATACCAAATAACGATTTGCAATCCATCCTCTTGAAGCCATGACTGAGACTGAACGGAATGACCCTTCTCAGATTTATTGGCACGCGGTCTCGACTGAACGAGACCTAGAAGGCTTTGATATCGTGCGATAGCAGCCGTGTTCTTGATCGCTGGTTTTGACGGAAAAGTGATACGACCATCTCGATCCACGACAAGACAATCGCGAATCATGGGATGATGGCGTCGAAGACGGAGGAGCGCTGCAAAAACTTCGGCATCATCTGAGCTTCGGCTTGGCAGCTCGCTTACCAGCTGGGATTGTAGGGTCTCGTACCAGCTTTCAATGGCGTCTGATATTCGCTCGAGCTCAGCGCCGGCAAGTTGCTTCTGTTGATCACGAACCAGACGTTTGCTTTGTCGAAGTTGGTCCGCCATCAGCCATCCCACTAGCACGAGTGGAATGGCGAGAGAGACAAGCCACAAACAGAGCAAACGTGTTGGCAAATGACAAATCAATACGAGTGACAGACAAACCAGCTGCGTTTAATACGTCAGATACCAATCATACGTTCCCCAGATCGGCCAGTTCGAGACTTGTCGACTGGGAGGGCAATTTTTATGTCCGCAAAGCTGAATACCACCTTCATCACTTTTTGGCACCGCTTGTTTTACTACGATAGGTTTGCTGAACAGAATTAAAGTTCTGAAAAGATCGCATCGATTTACGTGATTCATTCCAATCTTTGTCATCGATCTGAGCGGCTTGGGACCGATTCATTTCAAGATTCAGTGTCAGATCATCTACGACGGTATCCACTCCGTTCTCCGCACATATGAATCGAAGATCTTCGAGCTGCTCGGCGTTCTTATTGAGCAACGCCCTCGCTCCATCGACATCACCACGATCGCGAAGTGCAGTCGCGTTGCGGTTTCTTTCGTTGGCAATCTGGACTGTGCAGAGCGCTAAGGTCTCCAAGTTGCAACTCTTGGCCACCATGTCCGCATCATCCGAAAATTTCACATCAATGGATGATGTCAGCGTTGAGCTCGATTGCTGCATTAGATCCATGAAGCTTGCTGAAACACTAAGAAGATCTTTGGTTTCCCCTTTTTTGCCTGAAGGGACCTCAAGTTCCACGACGAAATATCGCTTTTGTTTGGAATAGATTTGTGTCAAAGGGAGGTAGACGCTTTGTCCTTCGATATCTGCTTCAGCGTTGAGGACGCGAACAGGCCGAACGCCGTCTGCTACATTCAATTCGATTTCAAAGTCACCCGCGACAACGCTCATGAGATCATTGAACTCATTCGCGAAAGTCTCACTCAAATCGTTGGATGATTCGACAAAGAGATGATTGCCGCTTCCGGAGAACGCCAATTCACTCATGAGGTCTTCGTTGTATCCAAGACCAAGTCCAAATGTACTGACGCTGATTCCTTCTTTGACCAGACTGGCGCCAAGTCGGCCTAATTCCGAAGGGCTTGATGGGCCACGATTGGCTTGTCCATCCGACAACAGCAGGACGCGATTGACGCGAGTTTCATCGAAGAACTTTCGAATTTCATGCGCTCCTTTGGTGACACCTGCAAAGAGTGCTGTGTTTCCGCCAGCTTGCAGTGTCTCGATCGGTTGCGTGATCGATGCGACGTCGGTGGCTTTGGTGGCCGGCACGACAACGTTGGCATCTTTGTCATAGTTGACGACTGCCACGATATCATCTGCTTCCAATCGATGAATTGCTTGAACAGCAGCCTCGCGAGCTTGAACTATTTTCTCTCCTTTCATCGAACCGCTCGTATCAATGACAAGGGCTACGTTGATGGGTGGGCGATCGTTTGGACGAGGCATCGATTTTCCAGTGAGACTGATAGTCACATAGACAGTCTGCTTTTTCTCAGAAAGAAGAATCGGCCGGGCCGTTGACACTTCCAGGTCGACACTCCCAGCGTGAACGGGTGAGAGATTCGTTTCGAATGCGAGCCATGCCATCAAGCAATTGAAGATCGCAAGCTTTGGCAATAAGAGGGCTGTGGTAGAAGATAGCCGATTAAAACTCAATGACATTTCGGACTCCTGTGTCATGGTTTTGTAATTGAAATAGGTCTACCTCATTCAACGCATCTCGATACCCTCAATCTTCCAGTTCGCCCTCAAACAAATGTCAAAACAATCTCAGCCGTCGATTGTAGATGACGGCCCAATTCTGGTGCGAACATGCCGTGCTGATGATGTAATCGGTGGCGAAATCTTGAATATTCTTTGAGTCTGCCTGTCAAATGGGCCTGGCGATTGTGTGTAAGGTGGTGAATTAGCTCGAATACCTGCCATCAAGCCTCCATGTCGCATCCCGATACCCGGCCCAGCCTGCTCGTCAGACTGCAAAACCACCAGGATAAGGTGGCGTGGGACGAGTTTGTTGAGGTTTACCAACCGGTATTGGTTCGGGTAGCCCAATCCAAGGGATTGCAGGACGCTGACGCTCAAGACCTTGCCCAACATGTGCTCATTTCGGTCTCCAAAGCCATCCATCGGTTCGATCCGGATCGACCGGGGGCTCGTTTTCGAACTTGGCTTAGGCGGATAGCCGACAATGCTATCATCAATGCCGTCACGCGTAGGCCAGCGGATTTGGGTGTCGGTGGCGAGCTCTATTCCACATCGACTATCGCGTGCGATGCGAATTCAAAGCTGATTCGAACTGAGTTTCGTCGTGAGATATTTCGCATGGCTGCGAACAGTATTCGTCACGACTTCTCCGATGCGATTTGGTCGGCGTTCTGGCAAACGTCTGTCGAAAACAGATCAGTTGAAGAAGTCGCTCTAGAAATGAAAAAGTCAGTGGGAAGTGTCTACGCTGCACGAAGTCGAGTCATGAGGCGTTTACGTTGTCGAGTTCAAGAGTTACTTGAGGAGCATGAATGATGTCGATCAAGTGTGATCCCGATCGAATCCTATCGCTGCTGGGCCAGGAGGATGATCCCGAGCAAACCCGCGAGCTTGAAGCTCATTTGAATACGTGCGAGTTGTGCCAGGCAACGCTCCGCGAATCGTCGGCTTCCAATGATTGGTGGTTGGAAACCCGGGAACTTCTTTCGGGTTGGAATGTGG